>JBJOQB010000139.1:0-2536 GCA_046050125.1 Pseudomonadota bacterium | reverse complement strand
TAAATATTTAATCTATAAAAATCTTACACACATGAATATATCATTTTTAACATATCATATTGAAAAACTGCTTGAGCAAATACTAACATTTAAATATCCAGCAGATGGAAGTGTAAGATTTTACTTCAAACAAAATACAAAATTAGGCAGTAAAGATAGGCAATTTATCGCTGATGCCTTATTTAATATTATTCGCAATTTAAGTTTATTCCGTAGTTTATCGCAAACATCAGGCATGAATTTACGTCATAGCCTTGCATTATTGGGTTTGCTTTATAACAAATTACCTGTAGATAAATCACAAAATTATGCACAGTATTTACAAGTTGAAGAAATTGAATGGCTAAATCATGTTACAACTGTAAACATTTCAAGTTTAAAGCCAACAATAGCATACAGTATGCCAGAATGGTTATGGCAAAGCCTCAATGAACAGTATAAAAAAACAGCTACAGATATTGCTGTTAGCATGTTATTACCATCAAATTTAGATGTAAGAGTAAACACACTAAAAACAGACAGAGACACAGCAATGGAAGAATTATACCAGCAAAAAATTATGGCTGGCTACACTCCATATGCACCAAATGCCCTACGTTTAGAAGCAAAAGTAAGTATACATAACACACAATTATTTGAAGCAGGTTGGTTTGAAATTCAAGATGAAGGTAGCCAATTGCTATGCCACGTGCTAAACCCAAAACGTGGAGAAATGGTAGTAGATTTTTGTGCAGGAAGTGGCGGTAAAACTTTAGCTTTAGGTGCAATGATGCGTTCTACAGGTCGTATTTATGCTTTTGATGTAGAAGATAAACGCCTAAAAAAATTAAAACCACGTTTAGCTAGAAGTGGTTTAAGTAATGTATATTCAGCATTAATTCAGCATGAAAATGACACAGCAGTAAAACGCTTGCACGGAAAAATAGACAAATTATTATTAGATGTTCCATGTTCAGGAATTGGTACGTTACGCCGTAATCCAGATTTAAAATGGAGGCAAAATCTACAAAGCTTAGAAGAATTAAATCAAAAACAACGTTCTATCTTACAACAAGCAAGTAAAGTGCTAAAATCAGGCGGACAACTTGTATATGCAACTTGTAGCTTATTAAAACAAGAAAATGAAGACATAGTACAAGAATTTTTAGCTAATAATGAAGGCTTCAAATTGGTAAATATTAAAGATGTACTGCTCAAGCAAAACATCAATATAGAAAGTTTAGAAGATGATTATTTACGCTTATATCCGCATGTGCATTCAACCGATGGATTTTTTGCTGCATTAATTCAAAAAGTATAAGTAATATAAGATAATTTGTTATATAAAAGTAACTAAAATGTGTAAATATAAATTATTCAGTATCATATAAGTTATGACTAATTTATATTGGTTTGAGTAATTTAAGGTATAGTGTTAATATATTTATATATAAAATAATATTGAGAATCAAACATGAAATACATAAAACTAAAATTAAAGCTAAGTACAGTAATATTAAGCATTCTATGTAGCGTAAGTGCGGTAAATTCAGTTCAAGCACAAAATATTGCAATCGTAAATGGCAAGCCAATCAGCAAAGAAAAGCTAGATAAAATTGCAAAAATGGTACCAAATGGACAAGATGAAAATATTCAAAAGAAAATAAAAGAAACTCTCATAAACCGTGAGTTATTTTTACAAGAAGCACAAAAAAAACAAGTAATGTTACGCCCAGAAGTGCAAATGCAATTAGATGAAGCTAAAAATGCTATTTTATTTAGTGCAGTACTTGAAGATTACTTAAAATCAGCAGTAACAGACAAAGAATTACGCAAACAATACGATATAATTGTAAAAACTGAAACTGGTAAACAATACCGAGCTAGACATATTCTAGTAAAAACACCAGAGGAAGCAACAGCAATTTTAGCCCAATTACAACAAGGCAAAAAATTTGAAGATTTAGCTAAAGATAAATCAATCGATAAAGGTTCAGCAGTAAATGGCGGAGATTTAGATTGGGCAAAACCAGAAATGTTTGTGCCAGCTTTCTCGCAAGCAATGGTTGCCCTGCAAAAGGGTGAAACTACTAAACAAGCTGTTAAAAGCGAATTTGGTTATCATATTATTAAATTAGATGATATGAGAGACGGTATGCCACCAAGTTTTGATGAAGTTAAGCCACAATTAGCAGAAATGATAAAGTCTAATCAAGATTGGCAAAAACAAAAGCTTGATGAATTACAAAAAGAATTGCGTAGCAAAGCTGTGATTAAGTAGTCAATCAAAATTTGCACAAATCCCGCTTAATTGCGGGGGTTTTTATACGGATATATAATGATAATGCTTTTTAATCATCAACCAACAACTTAGTTTCTAAAATCACTTTAAAATGCCTTAAAATTGCAATAATTTGCATCAAACCATCTTCTTGAGTGCTATCAAAAGCACGGCTTACGCAATATTCTCTATTTTGAAAAACTACAAAATACCAAAATCTACCAATAATATAAGCCCCATATATCGGCTTAGCATTTTTATTTATTTCTGTAGCTA
>JBJOQB010000138.1:0-5201 GCA_046050125.1 Pseudomonadota bacterium | reverse complement strand
TTTATAATTGTGTCAATTTTAGATAATCTAATATTTAAATAAAAATGTAAGCACAAACATGTTATAATTTTGGTTTAATATCGTAACTACAGTACTAACATGCGTTTTGTCAAAAAACTATTTGAACAATATAAAAATAAAACTAATGCAGATAGAAGGCAATTATTAAAGTTTTTGCTTTTGCCCACTACGAGTATATTTTCATGTAGTTACTCAAATTTAGTTAGTGCAAATGAAGTAATGGCGGTGAGGGTGTGGCCATCGCAGGATTACACTCGTATTACGATTGAAACAAGTGAATTGCTACAAGCTTCGCATATTTTATTACAAGAGCCTTATCGCCTTGTTATTGATGTACCAGATTTAAAGCTATCTCCACAGTTAAAAGAGTTACTAACCAAAGTATTGCCAGATAATCCGCATATTGCACAAGTAAGGGTTGGACAGTTCACTGAGGATAGTGTTAGAATAGTGTTTGACCTTAAACAAGCAATTAAGCCACAAGTATTTTCATTATCGCCAATATCAAATTATAAATATCGTTTAGTCTTTGATTTGCATAGTAAAGATGATGAAGATGATTTAATCTCTCAAATTTTAAAGCCTAAAATGGCAGAAAATGTACCGCCTTTATCAACACGTAATAATGCAAATTTAAGAGAAAATGACCCATTAAAAGAATGGCTAAATGGCAGTAAGCCATCGAATCGCCCAGCATATAACACGGATAATGAAACTCCATACACAAACTTACGTAATCGTAAATTAACTTTAGTAATTGACCCTGGGCATGGCGGGGAAGACCCAGGAGCAATTGGTGCAAATGGATTAAGAGAAAAAGATGTAGTTTTGTCTATTGCTAAAATTTTAGCCAATATAGCTAGTCGTTATGTTAGGGTAGTGCTAACTCGAGATGCAGATTTTTTTGTGCCATTAAACACTCGTGTACTCAAAGCTAGAGCAGTTAAAGCAGATGTTTTTGTATCTATTCATGCTGATGCATTTACAAATACCAGTGCTAGGGGTTCATCAGTTTTTGCATTATCTGAAAAAGGTGCATCAAGCTCACTTGCTCGCATGCTTGCTACAATGGAAAATAATGCAGATATAGTTGGTGGGGTTAGCTACTCGCATAGTAAAGATACGCAACGCCTATTACTTGGATTATCGCAAGATGCACAAATTCGTGATAGCCTGCGTTTAGGTAGCATAATTTTAAATAATATATCTGAAATCAATCCACTACATAAAAACAAAGTAGAGCAAGCTGGATTTGCAGTGCTAAAAGCACCTGATATACCTTCAATTTTGGTAGAAACCGCTTTTATTAGTAATTTCGAGGAAGAGCAAAAGCTATCTAGTACTTACTTTAAAGAGAAAATGGCTCAAGCAATATGGGACGGAATAAGGAAGTTTTTAAGGGTATAACATAACCATGTATAAATGTGTATAAATGTCAAATCTCGCCTAGTAGCAATCATAATACTAATTTGATATAGTAAGCATATAATTAATTTATAAAACGGTTGTTTAAATTGTTTAAGAGAGTGAGGCTAATATGACAGTAGTTAATATATCACATGAAGATGGTTTAACCCTTCAAGAAAAACTACAAAAAATAAAAGTAGTACAAGAAAGTATGAAATCTATGCAAGAAAGCATATCTTCTGATATTAAACAAAGAGATGGCATAGTTGCTATTCGTGTTAATTCACAAGTAGAAGGCTTTCAAACAAATGAATATGTTCCGCACCCAGCGGATTCAGCAAGAGATATTAAAATATTAGATGCTAGAATATCTTCAAAACAGCAAAAAATTACAGTGATGCAACAAGAAATTGCAAAAATGTTGCAAACTATATCAATGAATGAGGAAGTAGCTGCCTAATTATTTATATATTCTAATATCACACACAAAACCTTGCATAAATTCTTGGCTTACAAAATGTAAAAATTAAAGTCAAAAATTTGCAGGGTTTATTTATTTGTTGCTTAGTAAGTATAATCAAGTTAATTTTTGCATTACTTCCTCTATGGTTAAAGCAGGGGGTTGTATCAAGCCTGTATTGCTTAGTTGTTCTTTTGATACCAGCAAATAATGTGGTTTGAATTCCAGCATTTCTTTAGTTGTTAAGATTGGGTATTTAGTTTCAATAAATTCAACAAGTTTATTTAAATGATAAAGACGCAGTTTATCAAATTCAAATTCACTTTTAGAATATGAAGAAAATGTTAATATCGAACTACCTAAGTAAATTTTATGTTGTAATAACTCAATAGATGAGCCAATTTGTCCTTTTAAACTTACCATTTGCCTGCAGATTTCTCGGTATTTTTTAATATCTTGCTGAGATAAATTATCTGGTTCAATTTTACTAAACATCAAATACATTTGATTAATATATTCAATATGAATATTATTAATAGCATCTTTAGCTTTTTTAGTCATTGCAATAGGAGAGCCATCTCGTGCTTCAATTGCTTTTTTCTCTACATTCAACATATGCATATTAAAATCATGCCATGTTTCTATAGTATTAGTTACAGCTGGTTTTTTCTGTTTATTATCTGTACTTTTAGTATATTCTACTGTTTTTGCTTTATCTTCTTGAGTTATGGTTTGAGTAGAAGCTAAATTTTTGCTTGATATACAATCTATACAATTATATTTATGTGCCTCATCAGATGTTATGTCTTCAAGTAATTTATTAGTATGGGTATTTATTTTATCTGTTTTATAAGTATTTTTTATGGTAATCATATTTTAAAAATTAATTTTATATTAGCTTAACCTGCATGAATAATATTCATAGCTTTTTCCATTTCTCCACTAGCAATTAAGCTAATATTATTTAGAGCTAAATCTATAGAATTATTAATCAATTTCACATCTTCTTTGCTGGCTACATGTAGCACATAATCAGCAACACTTTGGTTTTGTATGGTTGGTAGTTTGCTATTGCGAGGGTGTCCGATGCCAATTCTTAGTCTCCAATATTTATTGGTAGATAAATGTTGGTCAATGCTTTTTAAGCCATTATGCCCACCTGAGCTACCACCTAATTTAAGTTTAATTGAGCCTGTAGGTAAATCTAATTCATCATGTATAACTAAAATTTTACTAGCAGGAATTTTGTAAAAAGCACAAATGCTTGCTACTGCAATACCTGAATTATTCATATATGTACTTGGTTTAATTAGTAGGCATGGTTTACTATTAAGCATTATTTTTGATGTAACTCCATGCATTTTTGGTTGATTCTGCCATGGGGTTTGAGAGTAAAATTTTTGCTGTAACTCATCTAGTAGCCACCAACCTACATTATGCCTTGTATTTGCATAAACATCGCCAATGTTACCTAATCCTACAATTAATTGAATATCACTCATGTTTTATATGTGCATAAATGCTTAAATAGATTGATGTAATTATATATCGATATATCGAATTTATCGAATTGATTATTATTTTATAAATTCATTTTGTAGCAGGTGTTGCAGTAGTAGTTGCAGGTGATGTTGTGGTTGAGGGCTTTGGAGGATTGATACGCATTTTTTCTACTTGTTCTATACAATCTGGGGGAATGGCTGTAGTGATGATATTTGCTCTGTTTGTTTTATAAATTGGACTAGTTAGGCTAAATGCATCAACTAATGATTTGCTTCTTTTTTCAAGTAGGCGTAAATTTTCTTGTGAATCTGTAACAATTGCATACACTCGATGTGATTTCATATTTTTAAAATCAATGCGATGAGCAATTGGATAAAATTCTTCTGTAATTACCCCTTTTTCTTGCTCTACATCAGCACACACATAAGGTTTAATTTTTCCATCATGTGTTGGAACGGTTTTTACTTTTATAGATAGTATTTTGTATGGCATGAGATTTGTTTTGTCTATTTTTGAAATTATTTTTATAATATAAGTGCAAAAAATATAGCTAAATGAGGGCTTAGCTATATTCTTAATTTAATATTTATCTAACTTGAACGTTATCGCCTAAATTAATGTTAAATACTAAAGTGTTACCCGATGCTTTTTCTCCAGCATTTACATCTCGAGCTTTGGCTTTAACTCTAACTTTTGAGTTGCTATCTAATCTAGATAATGCACCTAAACCGCTAGGTAAGCTTAAACTACTAATCGAACTACTAGGATTGCTTGAGCGAGTTACTCTTGTTGCTGTAGATTTTTTGTATTTAGTTGCACTTCTTTGACCAGCAATCGATGTTGCTAATTTGCTTGGTGTAGGGCTTGAAGAACCATTTAAGGCTAGTTTATTTGCAAAATCTTGTAATGTTGCCTCATCGCCAACAGTGCTTGCATTTCCACGAAACGGATATGCATCTCTGCTATCATGGCTATTCGCTTGACTTAATCCATCTATAGAGTTACTTGATTTACTCGTTGCTATATTTACATGACCTCCAGCACTTCTTGGCACTCTAATTCCATTAATTTCTCTACTTTGTACGCTAGTAGTGTTACTATGGCGAACATAAATGCACCCATCTTGGCTAGATAGAATACTACCGTTTTTTGGTATTTGACCACTTAAAAAAGAGGCTAATTCCTCATCTTTTAATTCTTCATATGTTTCAATTGATGGCAGTACTACTGAGTTTTGTTCTTCTTTAATTGTTTTATTGCTTACAGTACTTCCTGCATATAATATGGCTGGTGTAGTTGCTATGGCTGGAGCATTTGAGGTTTTTCTACCTTTAAATAAAATTGTATCTTCTTCATTGCATTCATTATCAGATGCATCTATTTCAGATTGCGTTCTTGGTTTTAAGCTAACGCCACCACTTTTTTTAGCATAAACAGAGCCGTTATCAGATGCTACATTCTTATTTGCACCACCAAACATAGCACTTGCACCAACCCCCGGAAAACTTTCATCTGCCTTGGCTTTTCTTGCGATATTTGTTAGCTGAGTAAATACTTCAGCAAAAGTACTTGCTACATCATGAACATTGTGATTAGAGCAGGATATGATAGTTTGAAACTTATCTTCTCCTTTTGTTATTCTTCTTGATGTATATTTAGGAATTGCCCACTTAAGTTGATTTAAGTAATTTATCAAATAATATTTGTATTAAATTTGCATTAAGTGATACCATACACTTTGCATAAGTCTTTGTTCTACGAATTAATTGTGAACAGTAATGCCTTAATTGAGAATTTAAACTTTCAACTA
>JBJOQB010000137.1:0-4636 GCA_046050125.1 Pseudomonadota bacterium | reverse complement strand
TAGAAAAACATCATGAAAAGCATAGTACTGAGCCATCAAAAACTGAACATAAATTAATGAATGGCGTAAGATGGGGTTTGAATAATGCAAGATATTTGCTATCTGGTTATAAATTATCTTCTTTAACTAAACAAAATGGTAATGAAAATGTGCATTTTTCAGGATTTAATGGGCAAGCTGTTTCTTTAACTAAATTGATGAAAGAAAAAAATCAGCAATTACCTCAAATGATTAGCATAGTTGGAAAATGGTATAACTCTGAATGGAGTGATATCGATAGAGATTTAAAAACACAAAATAAAGCAACAAATAGAATACTAAATATTATTGACCCTAAAAATACAGGCGAAGATGTTTTAGTGAAGTTTGATAATAAGGGTAAATTAGTTTCAACCTTGGGCTTAGTAGATAGAGATGACCCTGCTTTTGATAAAACAGGTAAAAATGGTAGTGATGAATTTGGCAAAGGTTGGTTATATTCAGGTTTTACTCCTCAAATGGAAAGGAAAAAAGGCTACTATAAACAATTGGTAACGGCTAATATTTTAGAAGCAAAAAATAGAGGCGAAGAGAAAATGTACTTATATACAGAAGACCACAATGTAGCAATGTACGAAAGATTTGGCTTTGGAAATCAAGGACATAGAACTGATAACGGCGTTACTGAAAATGTAATGATATTAGATTTAACCAAGTTTAGCCAAGATGATATAAAAAAATTCCCATTATCGGCTAAACCTAATAGCAATGAAGTTGATGAAGCTACTAAAAGTAAAGATGTATAGTATAAATAGCTTTATAGATGTATCTATGTTTACTGGATTCCCGTCAACATGGGAATGACGCTTGTATTTGATACTCTATCAAAAGTTAAGCTAGTAATTTTACTACACTAATTCTATCTTGTAGGCTTGAGAATGCTGGTATGTAGTCATCATTAAATTGTCTTAGATTATTTACACAGGCTAGTTTTATACTAAAAGGGAAGTACTTTAATTCATTTAGTAGTACTTCTTTATCTTTATTTTCACATAAAATAGTAGTTACTTCCATATTTTGCGATAGGTAACCAAGCCCAATATCACAAACTTCTGCATCAATCAGTGTATCTTGAGTTTTGCCAATATATACAATTGGTATTTTAGATAAATTAGTAAATCTATTTTTTAATTCAGGATTTTTATTCAATAATTCATTAAATTTGCTTAAGTTATTAAAATTATGCTTTGATTTATCTGTAATTCCATGATGAATAATAGGTTGAGTTATAACATTTTGCCTTATGGATTCATTAGCATAATCTATGTTTATATCTAAAGCATCTTCATCTTTTAATTTTGTAGAAAATACAAAATTTTCAATTTGTTCGTTTGTAATATCATAATAAGCTTCTCTTTTATTAAGTACAGGAATGCCTTGTTCACGCATTTTTTTACCAGAGATTAATTTACCATGCGTAATTAATAAAAATGGTAAGCCAATTGCACTTGTCCCTTTGGAAATAATATTTACAAGTTTTTTGGGGAGCTATAAGATTGGGACGGATTGGAATATTTGGTAAATTGGCTAAAACTAATAATGATGTTGCGTTTTGATTAAGATTTTCGCTTTTGTTTGAAAAAGTTATTTTTATAGTTTTTTCATTGCTAGTTTTGGATAAATTATGATTGTATGCTTGCATAAAACTAGCTTGGGCTTTATCAATTTCATCATCACTAATTTGTGTTACATCAACGATTGTAACTGCTTGATTAAGTCTAGGTCTAGTAGAGTAATTTTGTAAGTTGATTGCCATTTTAAATATCTAATTTAGCTATATAATTCTTTTACAATTATACTTTATGATTGCTAATTTAGATATCTTATTATAGATTAAAATTCTGCAAAACACTTACTCTGTCATTGCACTATAAGTTGCAATTTGGTCTTCAGTAACTACAGCGTAATTGTGTATTATTCCTTCTTTATCTGCTATGTAGCCATTTTGAAAATTAGTGAAATGATGGCAAATGCGATTAGTATGTTTGTCGATATGATTTGCATCTTTTAGAAACACAGCTACAAAATCATTCCAACATTCATTATTCATTTTATTTGATGTATATGATTCAACTAGGCATGGATTAAATCCACAGCGTTTTGCCCATGTAACTAATGCTTTGCCACTATCTGGGTAAAATCTCCAGCAATCAACAGGGTATCTATGGAAAAATCCATTTGATGGTGTATTTAAGTAAAATAACCCTTCTGGTTTGAGTACTCGCATAATTTCATTAAATACGAGCCAAAACATTTCAGAATGTTCAAACACGCTAGAGCTGATGATGCAATCAAGTGAATTATCTGCGAAAGGTAAGCTGTAAGGGTCAGTTAGTACAACATCAACGCCATTTGCTTGTATGAAATCTATACCAATATAATTTTTAATCGCTTCAGGTTTAATATCACGGATTGAGCCATTAACATTTTGACTGCCAATTTCACCAATTGTAAAATCAGGGTTTGGATATTTGCTCAAGTAATTATTTATATATACTTTAAAAAATAAATCTGCATTAAACATTGCAGTGGTGTGCATAGTGTCTCCTTTTATACTAATATTTGTTAGCTTTTATTAGATTTGTGTAGCTGTAATTTGCCATAATCCTTATCATATTATGATTTGTGTTGTATAAAAAGCTGTAATTGTGTTTAGTGTTTTTTTGTAACAGAATTTGTTCTATGCTAGAATGAATTTATGTATATATTTGATTTTCCCTGACCTATACTATATCTAGCTAAATTTAAGGAACCTGTTATGAATGATTCAATAATTTTTTTAGGTGGTTGCACTTTAGATAAAGTATGGATGGTAAACAATTTGCCACAAGGTGGTTTTAAAAGTAAAGCATATAAGTACTTTGAGGTAGGTGGTGGCATGGCTGCAAATGCTGCTGTTGCTGCATCAAGATTGGGTGCAAATGCTCATTTTTGGGGTAGGGCAGGAAATGATATAATTGGAAAAACAATTAAAACAGAATTAGAAAATTATAATATAAACTGCCAGTACTTTAAATTGGTTGATGGTGCATGCTCGCCTGTGTCAGCTGTAATTGTTGATGACAATGGCGAAAGAATGATAATTAATCATTCAGGTAATCAATTAAGCCAAACACCTGCATGGCTACCTTTATATAAATTGCAAGATATGCAAGCCGTACAAGTTGATACAAGGTGGGTTGAGGGTGCAAAAACAGTATTGGAACACGCAAGAGTGCTAAATATTCCAACGATTTTAGATGCAGAAAAAACTCCTGTAGATGTGTTTGAGCAAATTTTACCTCATACTGATTATGCAATTTTTTCAGAAACAGGCTTAATGAATTTTGCTAAAGATAATTACAATATTGAAATTAATCAGAATGAATACGAAATTTTAGCTAAAATCCTACAAAATTATGCATGTAAAGTTGTAGCTGTTACTAAAGGTAAAGATGGCGTAATGTGGTTAGATAGAGATGAAATTTTGCATAAAAATTATCAACCTTCATTTAAAGTAAAAGTAATTGATACAACAGGTGCGGGAGATGTGTTTCATGGTGCATTTACTTATGCTATTGCTAACAAATACACCACACAAAAAGCCATGGAGTTTGCCAGTGCAACAGCTGCTTTAAAATGTACTCATGTTGGCGGTAGAGGCGTGCCTGATTTATTGGCTGTTGAAGAGTTTATAAAAAACTATATAAACTAGTATAACAGATAGTATATAATAATTTTGATTAATAAAAAGATTAACCAGAATTTACTTAGGCAAGATTATTATATGCCCGCCTCTAAAACTATAAAACATAATCAAATACTAATTAGACCTAGTGCTATTTACAGCCCTAGTAAAAATGATGCTATAAGTCAGCCATTATCAACTAATATATTAACTCTAGCAAAAAAATCAACAAATCAGCCTTTTTATCAACAGCATTTAGCGGATATTAATAGTATACAAGCTAAAGTTAAATTAAATGTATTGCAGAAAGATATAACAAAGATTAAGCAAGAATTGATTAAATTTGCTATAAAATATAAAAATGCAGATTCAAGCCTAATAAAATCTGTAGTTGGTAAAATTGATAATATTGACGAAGTAATAAAAGATATAAATAGTAGTTTAGATATTTTAACAGGTATTTTACAAAAAAATATAACATCAAAAGATGTGAATAAATCAAAAGATATACTCAGTAAAATATCCACAACTTTAAAAGATAATAAAAAATTAATACTAACTACTTCATTAATATTTTTAGCATTATGTATTAAACAAGGTGCTTGGTATGCTACACAATTTATTGACACAGCCTTATCTTTTTGGATAGAACTTAGTATTAATCATTGCATTGCACTATTTGAATTTATTCCATCAATTATAGCAATAAGTATTCTACTTAATAATAAATTTGATGTTAGTTTATTAAATGCCTTAATTATATCATTGGATTTAGGGTTTTTACTTGGCATTCAAAATGCTGTTAATTCTTTTGTAATGAAACCTAAGCATTATGCTTCGCTTAGTTTGTTAATTTTATCTTCATTAGTACTTAATGATTTTCACTCAACAGTATTTAATAAACTAACTAAGAAAAGTAGTAATACTGAT
>JBJOQB010000136.1:0-11114 GCA_046050125.1 Pseudomonadota bacterium | reverse complement strand
ACTAGCTAATTTGTTTTTTCACTCAAAATACTCTAAAAACCATGCTTTTTATTCGTGTTTTTCGTGTTGCCTTATATCCCCGCCCTGAAGGACGAGGTTTTACGGCAAGTTTGATAAATCTGTGCAACTTGTGCTATTTTTCCAGCAAACTTATTAAATATTTCATTTGGTAAATTTATAGTATTTTTTACCATATTCATATACTGATTTATTTCATTATTTAATTGCTCTAGCTGTATAGCATACTGCTGTATCTGCTTTGCATATTGTAATGATAATTTACCAAAGTTAAGATACTGCGTATATTCGGTTGCTACCCCAGCATATGCATTTTGTACATTTATGAATGAACTGGTTACAATGATATTACATGTTATCATTATGATACTTTTTATATATAATTTATGTATTTTTTTATACTTTTTCATTTTTAAGCCATTATTAATTCTTGGTTTGCTTGTGCTTTAAAATTTGCAATTTCTTCTGTTCCTGAAATTCCACAATATCCTAATACCATTTGTCCAAAATCAAACTGTACCAATCTTGAGCCTTCTTCTTGTTTTATATAGTAATCTCTTTTAGCAATTGATTTTGAAACTATATTATTTATTTCATGGTCATTTAGTCCAAATCTTATATATAAATCATAATTACCTGGAATATCTGCCGTGCCTTTAGTTCCTGCATCGGGATTAGGTAAAAATATTTTAGTTGCTGTGCTGTCTACTACCGCAGATAAAGTTTCTATATCTTTATGCAGCTGTCCTAAATTTTGACAAGTAAATACTACACTACAGTTTTGTTTTCTAAGCGTTACCAGCCATTCATTAAATTTGTCTTTGAAAAAATCACGCATCATAACTAACCATACTTCTTCTAGGGCTATTATAGTTGGGCTTCCGTCAAGCTGTTTTTCAATATAATGAAATAAATAGCCTAAAACCGCAGCTAAATTTTTCTCCCCCATTTTTAATAAACTGTCTAACTCAAAAGTATTGAAATGGCTTATATTGATTTGGTTTTCTTCTCCATCTAATAAACTGCCTAATGCCCCATCTTCTGTATAACATCGCAAAGCGTAGCTTATATCGCTATCGCCGATAGCTAAAATAAAACTGCTTAATGATTTATTCGGTTGCTTTGCAATTAATTTTATAGTTTCGTAAATATTAATTTTTTGTAATGCACTTAGTTTAATATTTTGCAAATCTACAAGACTGCTTATATATTCGCTAGCCCATGCTAAACTAGCTTGGTCATCTTCTTTTACTAAGGCTAGGGGGCATAATACCATTTTATCTTTAGCTAAATGATAGTGTATGCCACCTACTGATTTTGTTATGGCGTATAAACTTTCTTTTTTATCAAATGCAAAAACTTTTGCTTTTGGGTATCTAAGCCATTGAGCAAGAATAAAAGATAATAATGTACTTTTACCACCCCCTGTTCTGCCTACAATTAATGTATGCCCTACGTCTTTATGATGTAGATTTAGACGGTATGGAGTAGAACCATTGGTTCTTGCATATGCTAAAGGCGGGCTTTTTGGTGGTAAAAATGGATTAGGCGAATACTGCTGACCGCTATATATGCTTGATAAATTAATCAAGGTAGCTAAGTTTAAGGTATGCATAATAGGACGGCGTACATTTTTATTCAAATGCCCTGCCTGACTGCCTAAAAAGCTTTCCATATTATTCCATGTTTCTAATTGAGTATTAAAACCATTTGAATTTTGAATTAAGCTGGAGATTACATCTGCTTGTCTTGCTAGTTCTTTTTTATCTTCATGCATTATGATAATTGAAGAAGTGTAATATCCATATTTAACTATATCACTTCTAGCCTCATTCAGGGCTGTATTAGCATCTTCTGCCATATCTAATGCATCGCTGTCTATTCTGCCTGGATTTAAGCCTGCCCGCTGTATCAAGTTATCTTTCCAAGAAATTACTTTTTCGTCCCATTTATTATAATATTTCTTTAATAAACTTTCGCTTTGCTGTTTTTCTAAAAAAATAAATCTTGTAGACCACCTGTAACTAATATTCAACATGTCTAATGAATTTAGAATGTTTGGGTAAGCTTTTTCAGGGAATTTGGAAATAGATATACATTGTACGTACTTATTGCCTATTTTAGGCGTAAAGTTTGTTAAAAATAAATCTCTATGCCCTATTTGTATATCTAAATCTATAGCTGGTTTTGGTATATTAAAATTAACCTGTTCTTGGGTTAAAGTTTCATGCAAATAATTTACTAGTCCAGAAGAAATATAATCTTCTGTTTCAGTATGGTGCATTGGTTCAATTTTGATACTGTATTTTAGAAAATTAATAAATTCTTTAGTACTGGCTTTAAAACTTTGCAGAATAGAATTTAAATTTATAAAATCTTGTTTATTATCAAATAACCAATTTTCTAGTTTATTGATATTTTGCTGATGTTTGGTATAGCAAATAATTATTATATATTTACTTTCGTAATGAAAACTATCTTTTTGAAATTGATGTCTTCTTTCATTATCAATCTTTCTACTAACTTCATCAGGGAAAAAAGATTGTTCAGAACTTGGATAATAAGGCGATGGTGTTCTTAAAACATCAAAGTATATCGTAAATCCTTCACTTAATAGTTTATTGGCTTGATTAATATTTTTAACAATTTGATGAAGTTCTGCGTCTGAAATATTAGAAGAATCAGGAGCAGTATAATAAAATCCGCTCATTAAAGAGCCGTCTTTATTTAAAATGCAGTTTTCATCAATGATTGCATAGTATGGCAACATTTGGTCTAAACCTTGTTGCGAATTTTCTTTTTTAGAAAATCTTAACATTTTTGTTTGCCTTTTAATTTAATCAGTTACGCCAATTAGTTTTATTAGGATTTTTGGCTTTAAATTTACTTGAAGTAATCGCTGGATAGTATTTTTGGTATTTTAAATATCTAAATGCAACAGTAAAAAAACTTGCATCATATCTTGCAAGCAATCTTAATAGCATTAAACCTAATACCCAAGTTAATACACAAGCTAAAAAAGATATAAAACCTTGTAAGGTATATATTCTAAGTAATCCGCCTAAAGGAATTAAAGGAATAGCACAAATAATAACTAAAGCATATACTGCTAATTTATTTGCCCCTAAAAATAGTTGCTTGCGGATTAAAGATTGGTGGATTGATATTTGCATTATTGAAATATTGAATTGCTAATATCGTTCATTTTACCGTTGTAATATGTAACCGCCCAACTTAAAAAAGCAATTCCACCGACAAAATATAAAATCGTAATTATAATATTTTTAGCATTCCCACTTTCAAGTGCCAGCATTAATATAGCACCAACTATAAAGGAAGTTATACCTATCCAACCGCCTGCTTTTAGCATAAATTGTGCTATTTGCTGTATAGGCTGCAAATCCGCACTATTGCCAAATTCTGCACCATAAGCTATATCACAAATAGCAGATAATCCTAATATGCTTATCGTTGCACATTTTTGTTTTATTTTACTCAATCTTTTTATCATTCATAACCTTTGAACAAGGCTCTGCCCTTAAAGCAAAGCGTGCTTTTTTACATCTTTAATTTTTGAGAAAATAATTAGGAAAAGTCCAAATGTGTGTAGGGTGTAACTCTTACTATTTATGTTTATCTCAACTTATAGAAAGAGTATAGGGGTTTACCCCAATATAGTCAAGCTAATTTTTTTAGCTTGAATTTTAAATCATTATCTTGCATAGATAATTTTATTAATGCTAGTAAGTATGATTTTAATGTAGTATAACCAAGCTCAGTATAAGTTTTCGTCATTTCTATTCTAAATTCTTCATCAGGAAAACTAATTGTTGATGTTGGTAATTTTTTTCTTAACCTCGGTTTTACTTGCTTTTCTATAGGATTTTTTGCATCTTTATATGATTTTCTAGACTTTTTTAATTCTTTTGTCTCATTATTCTCTATTTCTTTTTTTTCTTTTATATCGGTCGTCATAATTTTTTAAATTGTTAAACAATGTACTTTTATTGTATAGCTTGATTTTAAGCCATTATGCATAATTTTGACAATGTTTTTATAAATAAATAGTCTATTTTTTTAAAATAGACTAAACCAACTAAGCACCTCTCCTAAAAATATTTTTATATTTTTTGCGGGAGGAATTGCGAGGGCGGTAGTAATTTGTATTTTTTACAACACTCATTTTCTTACGTGCATACCTGTATTTTTGTACGTGCATACCTGTATTTTTGTACGGGTATAATTTTAACAATGTAGATTTAATACGGGTTTTAAGAGGTTTATTTTATAAAGTATGATTTCTCAATAATATAAATATATTAACTATATTAACTATAATAATAAGAAAACACTGGAAATAATCTTATAACTGGAAAACTACTTTTTATTATTATTTTTTTGATGAAGTATTTTTTAGAACTTATTTTAGGCTTTACAGATAGTATATTTTTTATTTATACTTGTAGAAATTTAGATGAAGGCATTTGAAAAGTGTCTATCTATCTAGTTATAAAATAAATTCGAACCCTATTTTATAACCTGATTACCATCTAACACATTGTTTAACCCACTCTTAGAAGTAAATTATATGATAGACAGACAAGTAAATTATACACCACGCATAGTTAAAAAATCAAATATTCTTATAGAACATAGCAGAAAATTAACACTTTTATCATATAAATTCTTTGATTTATTAATATCAAATGTGCAAAATCTTAATGAAGCTGATAAATCTTCTTATGATATATATGTTTCAGAATTACAAAAATTAATCGGCTCAGAAAAAAATTATCAAAGTTATGGTAAGCTCAAGAAAATAATAGATAATTTATTAACAGAAATAATTGAGTTAATATCTCCAAAAATTACTAGTTTTAACACAACTACATTTATAAGTGGTGCAAGTTTATCAAAGAAAATTTTAAATATAGAAATTTCTAAAAGTTTAAAAAGTCTTATTGATTTAAATCATCAGCATTCTTCAGATGCTAAAACTATTAATTATGGCTTTACCTCTATAGATTTAAACATAACAAGCAAATTAAAAAGTAAGTATAGCCTTGCTTTATATGAATATTTTCTAAAAGAATTTAAGCTAAATACTAGGTTCCAAAAATCTAAAAATGAGTATTCATTTAATTTAAATTTAGATTTTTTGTATACTTTTTTATGTAATAAACAATCATCTTATAAAAATATAGATGCTTTTAAACGCAGAATATTAAAGCCAGCATTAGAAGAAATCAATAATAAAACAGATTTAAAAATAAGCTTTGAAGATGTAAAGTGTGAGTTTAATAACAAAACTATAACAGGCTTTAATTTTACTATTCAGCAAAATGAAATTAAGCAAATAATAGTAAATGATATTCAAGAAATAAAAAAAGAAGATGAAATAGCATTAAATCCTAGCTTAGATATAGATTTAAGCCAGTATCCAAAACAAATAGCAGAAATAGCAACTATTGGTATAAAGCCAGCTTCTAAGCTTTTAAGTTGGTATAACGAAGATAAAAATCGCTTATTAGCCAACTGGTATGAAATAAATACAAAATATGCAGATAAAAGCAATTCTGAAAAAGCCAGGCTTATGGTTTACCTTTGGAAGGTAAAAGCAAATTATATTAGTCCAGAAGAAATACAGGCTAAAGAAAAAGAATTAGCAGAAAAAGCTAAACAAGAAGCAGAAATTAAACAAATTCAAATTGAAAATAAAAATCAAGAAGAAAATAATAAATTACAAAAAACAACTATTAGGCAAAATAATAGAGAAATTTTTGAAAATGAGCTTAAAAAAGAAGATAGCCAATTATCCCAAGTATGGAAGGCTGTTACAAAGGCTATAGAGCTTAATATTCCAATACAACAGGTTAAAACGTGGTTTACCCCTGCGATAGCTAAAATTGAGGCTGATACATTAAATATAGTGCTACCTAACCGCTTTAAGCTAGATTTTTTCAAAAATAATTTATTAAGATATGTAAATCAAGCTTTATATAATATTAATGTAAATATTAATGTAAAAGTTAGTTTGTAATATGACTTATGCTTGACTTCTATTTATTTTTTTTCAATAAAAAATTAGACATTTCATCCAATATATCAATTGGAATATTATTTACTATATCTTTATTAAAGTCTTTATAAAGGTTTATATTATCAGTATATATAGGATTTATATCATTTAAACTATAATCAGCTAATTCATCATCATTTACAAGATTTTTTTGATTCATGCCTATAAGTTTTATTTTATCTTCATAAGATTTTATGTTGTCTTTACTTATAAAAAATTCATTAGAACATTTACAAATATTTTCAACTATAAGCAGAATATCTTCAATATAGGTTTCATAGCTACCTACTATTAATATATTTGAACTTACTGGCAATAAAATTGCCTTGAAATCCTCATCAGATGAAAAAGATGCAAATTTTTCATTTTGTAAATGAAATAAAATTATAGAATCTCCTAGAGGTATCGAAACTTTTGTATACACTATTTTATAGTTTAATTTTGAATAATCTTCTGCTCTATGGTTAGTATCAATCTCATATTTTATTACTTGATTATGGCATAATTGAGCTAATTTATTAGAATAATTTTCCTTAATAAATTTCATTAAGATAACCGTCATAGAATAAGGTAAATGTAACCTATCAAACATTTGTTTTAATTCATTATTTTTTAAATAATTTTCAAATATATATTCAATAGAATTACAAACTACATTTCTAATATTTCGATTTCTAATTTCAAAATGAGCTATAAGTCTAGCCAAAGATACATTATCTACAATTTGTTTATTTCTAATATTATTAATAATTTTAGTATAAAAACTATTTTCTAAATCAGTTATAGTATTATTTAAATCTTTTTCGCTTTCATAAAAATAAGTTTCTGAACCTACACTCTTAATATTTTTTTCGTTTAAACCTCTATTTTTATCATACATGTATGTAAATTCTTTTTTTTTATTTCTATTGTTAGGTTTTTCTATTCTGCTAAGAAAACCACGCTGTAAAAATCTTGGTATAAAATGTTGATTTTTATCATTTGACATTATATTTTATATATATTTATTTAATAATACATTTTATATCAAATATTAGCTTATATAAGAAAATTGCATACAATTTTTAATATGAGCAAGTACAAAATATTTTGTACTTGCTATAAAATGAAATTTTCACAACTCTATTTATACATCACTTCGTTTAGTTTCCTGCCTTTTATTGCAACTCTAGCACACTAGCAAAAAAATCAACGACTTTCACGGCATAAAACGCCTACGCTTCGCTACGTCTATTTATTCCATGTTCGTATGATTTTTTAGCAAGCCGTGTGCTTTATCGTTTGCAAGGCGAGGAACTAAACGAAGTGATGTGAGATTTAAGCAAGCATTTTGTAAAAATTACAAAAGTTTTAGAAAGGCTCGAAATCTTACAAAATGATATGCCTAATGTTCTTTAACAATTTAGATTTAAGCTAGAAAAGCAAATTAAGTGTAATAACTTAATGCTTAGTAGTTAATTTTTAATCAAAATCAATTAATGAAAGGTAACAAATGAACAAATTAAAATTTTCTTTAGGTCAATGTGTTTTAACTAAAAATGCACAAGATTTTTTACAAACTAATAATAAACTTGCTATAGATTATGTTTTTAGACATGTAAAAGGCGACCGGGGCGACCTAGATGAAGAAGATAAACAAGCTAATGAAAATGCTCTTATAACTAATAATAGGCTACTTAGTGCTTATCTCTTAGCTGGTCAAAAAATATATGTCATAACTGAATATGACAGAAGTAAAACTACAGTAATGCTTGCAAGTGATTATTAAGGGGAAATGATGAAAAATTGCTCTAAAAAAATATGGTTGCAGGCTTTAGCAATCTTAAATATAGAAAATCCTAATTCTTTACAAGAATTGAAAAATATCTATAGATTGCTATGTAGAAGACACCACCCCGACAGAGGCGGAAATACCGAAACAATGCAACAAATAAACTGGGCTTATGAATATATATTAAAAAATATGGATAAGCAGGAGAATTCAGAAAAGGCAAAAATTAATAATTTAACAGAGGAGGGACAAAAAATATTTGAAGAATTATTATTAATAGATAATATAGAAATTTTAATAGTTGGTTCTTGGCTATGGGTTAGCGGAAATACTAAACCGCATAAAGACAAGCTAAAAGAACTAGGGCTATACTGGCACACTAAAAAACAAATGTGGGCTTATGCAGGCAGTAAAACCAGTTCTAAGGGAAATATGGAGCTTGATAAAATTATTGATGTCTACGGTTCAAGTAGACATCAAAAGAAAGCAAATTTAAAAATTAGTATTCACTAATATTTAAATTTTTGATATATAAAGCGGTAACTTTATATATCAAATTATCACAAAGGATAATTAAAACATGAGAAATAATACCAATAACTTAATTGATATGTCAAGCAATAAAACACATAAAAGCTATAACATGAATGAAATTACATTAAAGGAAGTCGCACAAGTATTACAAGCTTGTATAAATCATGATAATTCTGCAGGTTTTGAAAGTAATATTATAACAAATAACCCAAAAATTAAAATTATTTTTGATAATGTTATGGAAATTACGCAAAAAATGATTGATGAGAAATGTCGCAACATTGAGCAAATTAAAAGAGCTATGACAATAATGGATAATTTAAATTTAGTTATGAATGAATGTCTATGTGAATTAGATATTTTTACAAAAAATATGAATATTCCACTCCCCGCTAGATATAAATTAAGTGATGAGGTTATACAAAAATTACTTTATAACCCTGCTTAGAACTTAAAAACAGCTTGTATAAAATTTGGTAAATTTTATACAAGCTCTAATATTATTCTATTAAAACATTTATTTCATCTGCTAATTTTTCAGAAAGTAATATTTCTATTTCTTGGCTATCATCTATAAATTCTATAATATCTTTTAGATTTTTCTTATTTACTTTTATTTTTCTAAAATTATTATTAGAGATTTCAGATTTATATTCAGGGGTTTGTTCTTCTTGTACAACAGTATTAGAGTTAGCATTTTTTAATGCTTTTATATCTTTATTTTTTATAGATACATTATTCTTTCTAGCTTCATCAATTAATTTAGCTTGCTGGTCTTTTGGTAATGATTTTAAAGCTTCTAAGGCATTCGGCGAGGTAATAATACCTTGTGTTACCAATGGTAACCATTCATCGCTTAACATAGCTATTAATCTAGAAACATAACTAGGCTGTTTATTTAATAATTGAGCTATATCTTTTTTATTTACAACTTTTTCATCTAATATTCTTTTTACGCTTTGAGCTAATTCTAAGCCTGATAAATCACTGCGGTTAGCATTAGCTATTATTTGAACTAGTTCGATTTTATTATTTGGAATATCATCTATAATGTAACAGGGAATATTGGTTATATTTGCAATTTTTGCCGCTCTATATCGGCGTTCGCCGTCAATAATTTTATTATTTTTATCTATAATTATCGGTTGTAAAATTTTACCCAATTCAATCATAGATAAAGATAAGTTATTAATTTCATCATCTTTAAAATTTTTTCTGGGTTGATTTTTATCTATTTTTAAATCATTTATATTTATGTATTGCATGTTTATTTCTTTGTTATAATTTCCAATGTCGGAATTATTATATATAATATAAATCTTATTATAGCAAATTAAAGTATAAATTTACCAATAGCCATACCCAATGCACAAGCAAAAAAAATAGCAATCATAAATAAATTAAATATTTTATCCTTATATTTATTTAGGGTTAGGTTTATTCCCTCAGTTATTTGGTCAATTATTACTTTTTTTTCATGTGCTACACATTCATCAATTAAAATCTGATTAATCTCCATAATAGAAAATATAGGGTCATCAGGTTTATAATTAATTCCTGTTTTAATAGTTAATAAATGAGCCATTTTGTTTCTATCAATATTCATATTTTATAGCTCGATTTTCTCTAGTTGCTCAAATAATTCACGTTTAATAATTGTTAATCTTTGTTTAGCTACAATATCAAAATCGGCTGATGCAATGGCTTCTTCAAAAGTCATTTTTTTATCTAACATTTCTTTCATATTTTTAGCATAATGCATATTTCTTGTAGAAAGGGTAATAATACCAGCTACATTAGCTTTATTTTCATTATATACTGACATTTCAATAAATTTTTTGCCGTCCCCCTCAATTTTTCCAAAAAACTCATTTAGCCATACAATAATTTTTACATCTTTTTGACTTGCCCAAAATTTAAATACATTTAAATTATCTAATAAAGATGTACCGCCAGTTATAATTACATGTATATAAGTTGTACGATTATTATTTTTAATTAGGTCTAATATTTCTGTTTCTAATATATATGTAGAAAGCTGAATAAAAGTAGATGAGCCATTATCAATAAAATATTCATTTTCTGTATCACTTAAAATAGTATGAATTAATTTATCAAAATTAATAGCATTAAAATCATCATTTTCTACTAACTTAAAAAATTGTGCATCTATATTTTTAAAGTTTTTTAATGTTTGATTTATAGGGTCTGCATCTATTGCAACCACATTATTTTTTATGCTTTTTAGATATTGAAGGAATAGAAAACTAACTAAAGACTTTCCTATACCGCCCTTACCTTGTAAAGTAAAATGAGTAGCTAACATGTGTTATATATCCTTTTAAAATAAACCTGAACCATCACTAGGTGTTTTTATTGGTAAATTAAATTTATTATTTTTATCTGCTATTTGTAATTTTTCAGTAGCATCTAGGCTACTAGAAATAGTAGATAAATTTTTTATATCTGTAGTACTAAAAGATTTACGTATTTTATATAAACAATCTTTAAATGTTTTAAAGCTAAAATCTTCTGGAAAATCTTTTTTAATTTCTTCAAAAATAGTTTGCAGGTAGAATCCTCTAATTTGCATATTTTCAATTTTTGAAAAATTATCACGTATAAAACCTACAATACTTTGTCTTTTCATTAAAATAATTTTATGAAGTATGAAACATTTTTATTATAGTTTAAAAAGTATTTTTATACAAC
>JBJOQB010000135.1:0-22342 GCA_046050125.1 Pseudomonadota bacterium | reverse complement strand
CTCGTTCAGAACAAATGGTAGAACTAAGCATGAAGTTATGGGTTAACATTAATAAACCTGATGAATTTAACAAATTTCAGACTATCTTATGCTCAGCTCTCTTTAGATAACACTCTCGAATTTTTTATGCCTCAATTAACTGCAGTTAGAAAAACAAATTTATTGCATCTAAAGAATACCAAAGAAGTATCATCAGCAAAGAAATCAAGCCACCCACTAACTAATTTAATATCATCAGTTGCATCAATGTCCAATGCTAGTTTACCTTCGTATACACAGATAGATAATTCAGAGCATAAAAAATTATTACATATTTTTACACAAGTAATGTGTGGTTTAGTTGATGCAAAAAATGGCAGTCAGTACATTCCATTAGGTTTAATTGCTACGGAACAGAATAAAGATAAACTAAATACAATGTATAAAGGGTTAAAAGCTGTAGTAAGTAGCATTATTGATAAGGCAATTAGTAAATCAAGTGATAAAGAGTTAATGCACTTATTGCTTAGTGTGAGGCGATTTATGGTAGAGTGTTCAGCTTCTAGTAAGAGTAAAGGCACAAAAGCTAAATTAAATATAGATGTATTTAGTATGTTATCTTCACATAAAAAACGAGATATAGCCTTTCAGTTTTGGGACGATAGCCTAAGCAATTTTAGTGAAAAAGATATAAGAAAATTTGACAGAAGTCAGCAAATAGAGTTTATAAAAGAGCTTGCTTATAGTAGAACATTTATTTTATTTTTAAGAAAAGAAAAGGGCAACTTGCCAAATAAGTTTTTTCCTGAATTATTATTGCATATATACGACTTAGCAATTTTAGCTGAAAGTAAGATGTCTGATGATAAACAAGAGATATTATGCATCAGAAAAAAATCTGAAATAGATAAACTATTAGCACAATTTGATGGTAAATTTCTTAAAAAACCAGCTAAATATGATTATTACAGCCATGAAAACGGCGACACTGAAATGGAAAGAGATGCTAATTACATTGATGATGTTATTGATAAAGTAAATGCTATAATGGATATTAAAGATGTTGCCACAACAACTAAGGAATTGCTAACAGATATCACAGCTAAACTAGTTAAAGTTGCCTCTATTAAAAATATTGACATTATCACTAAAAAAGAATTAATTGATATTATAGGCAAAATAAATAAAGCACAATCTCTTAATGATAACGCAAAAACAAAATCAGCATTAACTAATATTATTAGCGAAATAAATTCTAAAATATCATCAGGAAAAATTAATACTAAAGTGAAGGATTTATTAACTAGTGATACCATGCAAAAATTAAATTTCTTAATATCTTTTAATGGTGTTAGTAATTTAACTAAAGAATTCTTAACGGATAGCATTTCATCTAAATTATTTGAATATATTAAATTAAGATTAGCCAGCATTACACAAGATACTCAAATAGGTTTACAAGTAGATGAATTACAAAAACAAAGCAAAGATGATTTTATAGGTTCTTTAGAAAAGCTAATTAAATTATATATAGATATATCAACAAATAAATCACAGCAAAACGCAGATGATTTTGATGCTATGGGCGACCAATATGATTGGGATAAATGTAACCAAAGTCATTTTACAAAGTTACAAGCAAGGCATAATGCATTTTTAACTAAAGAAGATGAGTTCCCAGATATTAAAAATTTAACTTTATTACAAAAGTCAGATATTCCACCAAAAACTATATCATCATCAAAAGCTCAAACTTGGCTTGTTTAGATATATTTTTTATATTTAATTTTAGTGTGAGAATTATTTCAAATATTATGGATATAATCACACACAAAAGATACTAACAGTGATAAATATTGCACCTGATATATATAGGTGACTACATAATAAAGTACAATTATTTATGCTAAATCCATTTAAAATAATTCATCATCTCTATTTGCAGTAGCAATATCTAATTTACTACTACACCTGCACTATTTATTATAAACATATCCTGAAATACATAGTAGTGTAATTTCTTTGATGCACAGTATACATAATCTGCTTGTCTTTTAAAACTCTTACCAAAATATGCCCCGCTTTTTATATGTATCGGAATTGGAAAAAGGTCTACTATGTATTAGTATCTGCTTTTACATTCATTTTTTAGATTAAATATTTTTGTACTTCTTATTTTAAGTTATGTAAATTTGCACTTTGTATTATAAATGTCTCTCTCGTACTTAACTTTGCGTTGTAGTCTTGTATCTTTTAATATCGATTTTATTGCTTCCTCTGCTATACAGTATACTTCTATGATAAAATTTTGTTCTAGCATAAATCTTGTTTAAATGTTGCCTTGTTAACTATATTTTATTCAATTTATGCTCTTCTTAGTTGTACATGGCGTATAATATGCAATAATTTATTAAAAGGCATTTTTATGTTTTCATCTCATGGTCTTGTTTTGTCTGGGTATACTGTTGGTTGGATAGAAATAATTGGAGTAGTTATAGTATTAGCTTTTACTTTACTATTTATGGGTATAAACATACCTATATTATCTAAATTACAATTAAAAAATGGCAAACAAAATGATGCCGTACCTTTTATTACAACATTAGGCATATTGTTTACCTTCATTGGCGTTACTATTGGTTTATATAGCTTAAATATAAAAGATATTACAAATAGTATGCCTGAATTATTAAATGGTTTAAAGGGAGCATTTTTGCCATCTGCTGTAGCAATTGCATGCTCATTATATCTTAAATATCATTCAATTTATACTAAATCTAAAAATATAGAAGAAGTATCAATAAATGAAGATGCAACAATTAAAGATATTATATTGGCGTTAGAAAAAATTGATAAAAATTTAAATAAATCACTAACTGGTGATGGTGAAAGTAGTTTGGCTACCATTTTAGGTAAAATGCGTAGTGAAGCAAGTGATGCAAATAAACACCACTTAATAAAATTAGATGAATTAAAGCAAGTACAAGAACATGCATTACAAGAAATTGCTAAAGGTTCAACAGGAGCATTAATTGAGGCGTTAAAGAAAGTTATTGAGGATTTCAATAATGAGTTGATGTCTCAATTTGGAGAAAATTTTAAGCAATTAAATGATGCTGTAGGAAAATTATTAATTTGGCAAGATAAATATAAAGTTCATATTGAAGAAATAGAAGCCAAAAATACAATTATTGCTGATAATATGGCAAAAGCCACAGACCGTTATGAAACAATAATTAATAAAACTGAAGTTTTTTCTATAGTAGCTTCTAATTTATCTAATTTATTAGATAAATTAGAAGAGCAGAAAGATACATTACAAACACAATTAACTGCCCTTTCAACATTAGTATTAAATGCCTCTAATGGTTTGCCTAAAATTGAAACACAAATTTTGGAAATTGCGAATGATTTGAAAAATGCAGTTGGTAAAAATCAAACAATTTTAAATGCCTCTCTTGAAGAAAGTAACAAATTAATTAAAGATAGTTTAAAAAATTCTAGTAATAAAATTGAAGAAAATAGTGAAGAGTTTATTAAATCTATGAAAAATTCTCATATCAAAATAAATGACAGTTTAGAAAGTAATGCAAGTACACTAAAATCAACAACCGACAATATTAAAACTTCAATTGAAAGTAGTTTAAATAGCACTAGTGAACAGTTAAAAGGCTTAACAAATAAATTATCTAATGATATTCAGCAAAATCAAAAAACTGTTGATGAAAGTTTGCAAAGTAATGCAAGCAAGATAAAATCAACAACAGAAAGTATTAAAACTTCAATTGAAAGTAGTCTAAATAATACTAGCGAACAGTTAAAAGGCTTAACAAATAAATTATCTAATGATATTCAGCAAAATCAAAAAACTGTTGATGAGAGTTTGCAAAGTAATGCAAGCACGATAAAATCAACAACTGACAATATTAAAACTTCAATTGAAAGTAGTTTAAATAATACTAGTGAACAGTTAAAAGGCTTAACAAATAAATTATCTAATGATATTCAGCAAAATCAAAAAACTGTTAGTGACAACTTGCAAAATAGCATTAATAAATTTGAAAGCTTTCTTGATAAGCTATTAAGCGATATAACAACATCAAATAATACCTTTAATAGCGAAATGCATAAAAAATCAGTAGAGCAATTTAATAAATTAGAAACTGAATTATCCGCTACACTAACTAAATCATTAGGTTCTTTGGCTGGGCAATTGGCTTCATTATCAAATAAATTTGTAGCTGATTACAAACCGCTTACAGAAAAACTTCAAAAAATCATTGAAATTGCTAACAATGTGAGAATGTAGTATGACTTTAAAAAATAGTTCTAAAAATCAATCATCACAAGATGCACATTGGATTCCATTAGCTGATTTAATGACAGGATTAATGATGGTGTTTTTGTTTATATCTGTTGTTTTTATGATAAAAGTTCAAAAAGAAGCAGAAAAAACAAAAAATATCATTATTGTGTATGATAAAACTAAAGCTGAGCTTTTAAATGCATTAGAAAAAGAATTTAAAGATGATATTCAGAAATGGGGCGCAGAAATTAACAAAGATTTAAGTATTAGATTCAAATCTCCAAGTATATTATTTGATACGGGTTCTAATGAATTAAAACCAGCATTTAAAGAAATTCTAAATGATTTTTTTCCTAGATATATCGCAATATTAAATAAAAATGAATTTAAATCAATTATTGAAGAAATTCGTATTGAAGGTCATACATCTAGTTTTTGGTCAGATGGTAAATCAAATGATAATGCTTATTTTTTAAATATGGATTTATCTCAGCGTAGAACTAGAAGTCTATTGCAATATGTTTTGGAGCTACCTGAAATTAAAGAATATAAAGGTTGGATTAAATCTCATTTAACAGCTAATGGATTATCATCATCAAGGCTTATTTATCAAATAGATAATATAACTGAAGATAGTAAAGCATCTCAAAGAGTTGAAATTCGCATTAAAACCACTGCAGAATCTAAATTAAACGAAGCTTTAGAAAAAAATATAAATTAGCAAAGGTATATTATGAATAAATTCCCTGAATTACCAGATTTCTCTGCATTGTTTAATGAGGCAAAAGAAAAAATGGGAATTAATAAGAATGTTCCTATACCAAATATAGGAATAACAATTGAAGTAGCGACAAAACAAATAGATATTAAGACAGAGTCATTACCAGAACTAAGCATAGAAAAAATTAGAGAAATACTACAAAATAGTACTTCTGGTATTGATGTAAAATCTGAAGAATTAAAATGGGAAAATGATTTATTACCTCTTTATAAAGGAGAAAGAGTTTTATTATATATTAGAGATATTAATTCTTATAATGAGTTTTCTGTTGAAAATGCCCCTAGATTTCATTTAGTAAAATGTAAAACATTAAAGTCTAAATTTGATAATAATGAAAAAAATAGATACGTTGTATCACAAAAAACAGATGGTGTTTTTAAATTAAATATACGAGAAATTGGAGAAAGAGAAGCAAAACTATATGTTTGTATGAATTGTTTATCGAAATTAAACTTTAATAGCTATAAAAATAGCCATGATAAAATCAAGGAAGTTAAAAATTTTAGTATTGAAGATTTTTTCACGCAATATCCAAGCTCATTACACACTGAAAAACCAGATTATAATTCAGATAATGCTCCTATAGATGATTATTCTGAAGATTTTACAAAGAAAATTAGTACGCCATTAAGAGAAAAACATAAATGGAGATGCCAACAATGCAATTTTGATTGTTCTACTCAAAATATGAAAAAATATTTACATACTCATCATGTAAATAGAAGAAAAAATGATAATCGAGAAGAAAACTTAAAAGTATTATGCATAAAATGTCATGCAAATGAACATAATCATCATCATATAAAGAATTTACAAGATTATAAATCATTTGAAAAAATAAATAAAAATTAGGGTGGTAACAATACCAATTATTCCAATATTTTATGGAATGTTTTATTTAATTTTAGTGTGAGAATTATTTCAAATATTATGGATATAATCACACACAAAAGATACTAACAGTGATAAATATTGCACCTGATATATATAGGTGTTAAACTACTTTAAGCTAGGTTAGACTAAATGAATAAATTTATTTGCATATTTTTTAGTCTAATTAAAGATGAGTATGTAGATATCAAATACGTAAAATTAAGCTAAAGTAATCCAGCAAGTCCCTCCCTTATTTATGTGAGTTAAATAATAATGAGATTAAATTCTAAGCATAAAAAACCAGCACCAATTAAATATAAATTAGCAAAGTTAACTGTACTTATTGGATTAAGTGCTATTTCATCATCATCTGTACTGGCAAATAGTAGAAAATTCATCGCATCTCTTCCGCCCGCTGATTACACTTCAGAAGTTATTAACTCAAATCAAGCACCAGCTAATGAGCAATTAAATCAGCAAGCAAATCAATCAAAGCCAACGTGGTCAAAAGAAAAGGGAGCTAAATCATTATTTAGTTTTCCTGATACGGAAATTGATGTAATAGTGCAAGCAGTTGCATTTGCAGCAAATAAACACATTATTATTGACCCTAGAGTAAAAGGCAAAATTAGTTTTGCGAGTGAAAAGCCAATTACGGCAAAACAAGCATTAGCATTATTATCGCCAATATTACGTATGCGAAGATATGCATTAATTGAAGATGGTAATTATATAAGAATAATTCCGGAAGAAGATGCAAGAACCATAAGCAGTAAAGTAATTCATTCAGGTAAAGCACCAAATACAGGGCAAATATACACGCAAATATTTCATTTAAAATATGAATCAGCAGGTAATATTGTATCAATGATACGAAACCTAATCCCAGTACAAAATGCTAGTACTTTGGTTGCATCACAGCCAAACTCATCATCAAATGCAGTAATAGTTTCAGATTATGCCGATAATTTACAAAGAATAGCAAATATAATTGCAGTGCTAGATGTGCCAAAGCAAACCAATAGTAATGTACAAATTGTTAATTTAGAATATGCAATGGCAAGCGACATAGCGGCAATTATTAGCAAAGTTTTGGATAGTAATTCTAATGCGTCATTAAATAATAATAGTGATACATCAAAAGTAAATATAACCGTAGATAATCGTACAAATGCAATAGTACTTGCTTCACAAAACTCAACAAAATTAACTCAATATAAAGAGCTAATCGCAAGTTTAGATAAACCAACAGCACAACAAGGTAACATTTGGGTTGTACCGCTAAAAAATGCTGATGCAAACAGCGTAGCACAAACTCTAAGGGCGGTGTTAAGCGGAGATAGTTCATCATCTACATCTAATAGTAATAATTCCAGTACTAAAAGTAGCAATTCATCATTCAATAACTCTACATCTAGTTTTAGTAGCTTATCAAACTCATCATCGGGTTCAAATAGTAGTTCTTTAACTAGTTCATCTGCAAATGCAAATTTTCCACAAAGCCAATCTAATTCTTTGGGTGGACAAGTGCAAGCTGATGTTGCAACAAACAGCTTAATTATTACAGCTACTGAAATGCAATATAAAAGTTTAAGAAATGTAATTGATAAGCTTGATGTGCAAAGAGCTCAAGTATTTGTAGAGTCAATGATAGTAGAGATTAGCGACCAAAAAGTTGCTGAATTGGGTGTTCAATGGCAGGGCTTAATTGGTGGTGGAGCAAATCGCTTTTATGTGGGAAATGGCTCAGCAACAAACAATATTGCACAAGTTGGAACATCAGCCAATACAATTCTAAGCTTAGGTAATGGTGCTTCAACAGCAAATATACAAAATTTAGCAGGAGCTACAACAGGTTTTAATATAGCTTGGTTGCATGAATTTGGTAAAACATTTGGTTTGGCTGCTCTTGCTAAAGCTTTAAATAATCAAAGTGGTGTTAATATTCTTTCAACCCCAAATTTATTAACTTTGGATAATGAAGAAGCAAAAATAATTATTGGACAAAATGTACCATTTATTACAGGGCAATATAGCAATACAAGCGGAACAAGCTCAAGCGTAAATCCATTTCAAACAATTGAGCGAAATGATGTAGGTTTAACGCTAAGAGTAAAACCACAGGTAAGTGCAAATAACAAAGTAAAATTAAGAATATATCAAGAAACATCAAGCATAGATGACAAATCAAATGCATCAGGCATAATCACAAATAAAAGAGCAATTGATACAACTGTAGAAGTAAAAAATGGCGAGCCAATTGTGCTAGGAGGTTTGCTTGAAGATATTTACAGCGACGGAATAGAAAAAGTACCAGGCTTAAGTAAAATTCCTATTATTGGTGGATTATTCAGATACGAGAAAAAAACTATTGGCAAGAAAAATTTAATGCTATTTTTACGCCCATATGTAGTATTAGATAATGGAACAGAGCTTACCACAACAAGATATGACTATATCAAACAACAGCAAATTGATTACAAGCCATCAGTAATTGGTATAAAAGAAAAAACATATCCTGTATTGCCTGATTTAAAAGTAAAGCCGACAACAATTCTAAATGGTTTAAGTAATGAAATTAAAAAATAAATAAAATTTAAAATCACAAAACCAAAAGCAATCATATCAAATATGGTTGCTTTTTATTTAGCCAACTTAATATATATTGCCTGAAATTGATATAGAAGTTGTTGCTTTAAGGGAAATTACTTATATTGCAAACCATATTTATTTATGCTAAAATGGTAAATTCGGTGATGGATTAGTAAGTATTAATAAAAACGGTATTTAACAAATCCATTGTTTCTGCCTAACAAGTACTAAGTGCTTACAGGTCCAAAACTGGCTCTACATTGTTAAAGCTAAGTTGGAAGAGGTAAATTATGATTCAAACAGAAAGTAGATTATCAGTTGCTGATAATACAGGAGCTGATGAAGTTCTATGTATTAAAGTACTAGGTGGTTCTAAACGTCGTTATGCTGGTATTGGTGACATCATTAAAGTAACCATTAAAAAAGCAAGTCCTCGTGGACGTGTTAAAAAGGGTGATGTATACAATGCTGTTGTAGTTAGAACACGTAAAGGTGTACGTAGACCAGATGGGGCGCTATTAAAATTTGATGGTAACGCAGTTGTACTATTAAACAATAAATTAGAGCCTTTGGGTACTCGTATTTTTGGTGCTGTTCCTAGAGAATTACGTACAGAGCGTTTTATGAAGATAGTTTCATTAGCTCCTGAAGTATTTTAATCAAAGGATTGATATGAATAAAATTCGTAAAGGTGATGAAGTTATTGTTATCACAGGAAAAGATAAAGGCAAGCGTGGAATGGTAACTGCTGTACAAATTAAAGAAGGTACAGTGGCTAAAGTTCTAGTGCAAGGTGTTGCTGTAAAAATAAAACATGTACGTCCTAACCCACAAGCAGGTGTTGAGGGTGGTAGAATAAGCAAAGAAGCTTATATAGATGTATCTAATGTTGCACTTGTAGATGCTAACGGAAAGCCTTCTAAAGTAAAAATAGAAGAGCAAGATGGCAAAAAAGTGCGTGTTTTAAAAACAACTGGTGCAGTTATAGCCTAAAAGGATTAAAAAATGAGTGAAAAAAGTAAAAAAGCCCTTTTTGAGCAACTATACCTAGAAAAGATTATTCCATCTTTAAAAGAAAAATTTGGCTATAAAAGTGTAATGGAAGTTCCACGCATTAGCAAAATTGTTTTAAATATGGGTGTTGGTGAGGCAACTGTAGATAAAAAAGTAATTGAACATGCTGTTGCTGATTTAACTAAAATTGCAGGTCAAAAGCCAGTAGTTACAAAAGCAAAAAAAGCTATTGCTGCATTTAAGATACGTGAAGGATACCCAGTTGGTACAATGGTTACCCTCAGAGGTTCGCGCATGTATGAAATGTTGGCTCGTTTAATTGTTGTTGCTTTACCTCGTGTAAGAGATTTCCAAGGTATTGGTGCAAAATTAGATGGTCGTGGTAATATCAATTTTGGTATTAAAGAGCAAATTATTTTCCCAGAAATTGAATTTGATAAGGTAGATGCTATACGTGGTTTAAACATTACTATCGTAACAACAGCAAAAACTGATAAAGAGGCTAAAGAACTTTTAGCTGCATTCAAGTTTCCGTTCCGTAACTAGGCACTAAGGGTTAAAAATGGCTAAAAAATCATTAATACAACGTGAATTAAAGCGTGAAAAATTAGTAGCTAAATATGCAGCTAAACGTGTTGCATTAAAAGCAATAATCGCTGATATGTCAAAAACAGAGCAAGAGCAGTTTGAGGCTAGATTGGCTTTACAGGCATTGCCAAGAAATGCAAGTCCTACACGTTTACGCAATCGTTGTGCGATAACAGGTAGACCACGTGGTACGTTCAGCCAATTTGGTTTAGCACGTACAAAAGTTCGTGAAATGGCATTTGCTGGTGAAATTCCAGGTATGACAAAAGCTAGTTGGTAAGCGGGTAAGTAACAAATAAGGAGAATTACATGAGCATGAGTGATCCAATTGCAGACATGTTAACTCGTATCCGCAATGCGCAAGCTGTGGGTAAAGAGACGGTAAAAATGCCTTCATCAAAATTAAAGTTGGCTATTGCTAAAGTATTGCAAGAAGAAGGTTATGTAGAAGATTTCGCAACAGTAGGCGGCGAAAAAGCAGAATTACAAATTAAATTAAAGTATTATGCTGGTCGTCCTGTTATTGAGTATATTGAAAGGGTGTCAACCCCAGGTTTAAGAGTGTATAAAGGTTGTGAACAAATTCCTCAAGTTATGAATGGCTTAGGTATTGCAATCGTTACTACGCCAGCTGGTGTTATGACAGATCGTAGAGCACGTGCCATGAAAATGGGTGGTGAAGTTATTTGCTATGTGGCATAAGGAGTAAATTATGTCTAGAGTTGGTAAATCTCCTATTGCTATCCCACAAAATGTGCAAGTTAGCTTAGAAGGAAATATTTTAGTTGTAAAAGGTGCGTTAGGCGAACTCAAATTAGAGATTTCTGCACATCTTTCAATTGAAATTGAAAATGGTCAAGTAAAAGTTATTGCTAATAGCGATGAAAAACAAGCTAGAGCAATGCATGGTACTACTCGTGCCTTAGTTAGTAATATGATTATTGGTGTTTCTCAAGGTTTTGAGAGAAAATTAAACTTAGTTGGGGTTGGTTACCGTGCAAAAGCAGATGGTAATAAATTAAAACTAGAATTAGGTTTCTCGCATGATATTGAAGAAATTATGCCAGAAGGAGTTAGTGTTACAACACCGACTCAAACAGAAATCATAGTAAAAGGTTTTGATAGACAAAAAGTAGGTCAAGTTGCTGCAAATCTACGTAATAACTATCGTCCACCAGAGCCATACAAAGGTAAGGGTGTTCGCTACGCAGATGAAGTAGTAATTATCAAAGAGACTAAGAAAAAATAATAAGGGGTTATGATGAATAAAAAACAAGCTCGTCTGCGTCGTGCACGACAAACCCGTATTAGAATTGCTCAGCAACAAGTACATCGTTTAGTAGTAAATCGTAGTAATCAACATATATATGGTCAAGTATATTCTACATGTGGTCAAAAAGTGTTGGTAAGCGTATCTACATTAGATGCAGAAGTTAAACAAATTCTAAATGGTCAATCTGGCGGAAACACAAACGCTGCAACAGCTGCTGGTATCGAGCTAGCTAAAAGAATTAAGGCTGCAGGCATTGAATTTGTGGTATTTGATCGTTCTGGTTTCCGTTTTCATGGTAGAGTAAAAGCTTTTGCTGATGCTGTTACTGAAAATGGCGTAAGTTTCAAGAGGTAATGTATGGCACAAAAGCAAAGAAAATCAGAAGAGCAAGGTAATGCTTTACTGGAAAAAATGATTTCCGTGAACCGTGTTACTAAAGTTGTTAAGGGTGGGCGTATCCTAGCTTTTGCAGCTTTCGTAGTTGTAGGTGATGGAGATGGAGCAGTAGCTATTGGTAAAGGTAAAGCAAAAGAAGTTCCTGTTGCTGTACAAAAAGCTATGGATGAAGCTCGTCGTAAATTAGAAAAAATGCCTTTAAACGGTGATACAATCGGTCACGCAGTAAAAGGTCAGCATGGTGCATCACAAGTGATAATTATGCCAGGTAACAACGGTGTAATTGCTGGTGGTCCTTTACGTGCCTTATTTGAAGTTATGGGGATTCGTAACGTTGTTGCTAAATCTCATGGTTCAACTAATCCATACAATATGGTGCGTGCGGCTTTAGATGCATTACGTAAACTACGTACTCCTTCAGAAATTGCTGCTAAGCGTGGTAAATCTGTAGAAGAAATTTTAGCTGCTTAAGAAAGGGTAAGCTATGACTAACGAAAAAACTATTACAATTGAGCTAGTAAAAAGCGTAATTGGTACTAAACAGTCTCATCGTGCTACTTTAATTGGTTTAGGCTTACGTGCAAAAATTAATGCAAGAAGTACGCTAAAAGATACGCCAGCTGTACGTGGTATGATACATAAAGTACGTTACCTAGTAAAAGTTATTGGCGAGTAATTTTAATGCATTAAGGTGTGTATTTATATAGATAATTTTCTGTATAGATGCACATAAATGGGAATTTATTATGGATAATACAAAAATGCAACTTAATACTTTAAGTCCAGCAGAAGGTTCTAAAAAGAATCGTCGCCGTGTTGGTAGAGGTATTGGTTCTGGTTTAGGTAAAACAGCGGGTAGAGGACATAAAGGTCAAAAATCTCGTGCAGGTGGTTTTCATAAAGTAGGTTTTGAAGGCGGTCAAATGCCTTTATATAGAAGATTACCAAAAAGAGGTTTTAATTCTATGACTGCTGGAGATGTTGTAGAGGTTCGTCTATCAACATTATCTGAAATTGAAGGTACAGAAATTACTTTAGCTACTTTAAAAGAGCTAGGTATTGTATCTCAAAAAGTAAAAAATGCAAAAGTAATTAAAACAGGCGAAATCCAAAAAGCTGTTAAATTAGTTGGTTTATTAGCAACTAAAGGTGCTAAAGAAGCAATTGAAGCTGTTGGTGGTTCTGTTGCTTAATTTTATATTAGGTAATTTATTTTTCCAGATTAAATTTAGTAAAATACTAAATTAATATGTTGTAAACCAAGTGTTTTGGCACTTGGTTTATTTCATATGTGCTATAATGATTAATTACTTTTATTGATTATGTGTTATATATACTACATGTATATTAAAAAAGTAACTATTGAAAAAAATATTTATATTATTTAAAACAAGCTTAATTGTTTTCTTAAATATTTGGTGTATTTAGATTTATTTGAATATATTATAATTTAATAATGTATTTGCTGAAAAGTCAATTTATGCTTAATCAAAGTTTTAGTTCATTTCATATATTTTATTTGTATATGCAACTCTTACTTAAAATAGTTATAGTAAATAATTATAGTTCAGTAATTAAGTTAATATTTATATTTATCTCAAACGTGAAACATACTAAAATTAGCGTAGAGGTTTTATGAGTAAGAATGGTTCAAATTCATCAGCTAAAGGTGGAGTAAGTTCTGATTTAAGTCGTCGTTTGATGTTTCTTTTATTAGCATTAGTTGTATATCGTCTTGGTGCACATATTCCAGTTCCGGGTATTAATCCAGACGAATTAAGTAAAATGTTTAAAAGCTATTCAAATGGTGTTTTAGGTATGTTCAACTTGTTTTCAGGTGGAGCATTATCTAGATTTACAATTTTTGCACTGGGTATAATGCCCTATATTTCTGCATCTATTATCATGCAGTTAGTTACATTAATTGTACCAAAATTTGAAGCTCTTAAAAAAGAAGGTCAGGCAGGACAGCGTAAAATTACACAATATACCAGATATGGTACGGTGTTTTTAGCGTTTTTTCAGGCATTAAGTATATCAATAGCACTAGAAGCTCAACCAAATTTAGTAATTATACCTAGTTTAGCATTCAAAATAACAGCAGTAGTTACACTCGTAACAGGTACTTTATTTTTAATGTGGCTTGGTGAGCAAATTACTGAAAGAGGTTTAGGTAATGGTATATCAATGATTATCTTTGGTGGTATTATTTCTGGTTTACCTAGTGCTATATCTGGTTTCTTTGAGTTAGTTAGGCAAGGTTCTATATCAAGTTTTGCAGCGATACTTATTACTGCAATTGCGATTTTTGTAACTGGATTTGTTGTGTTTATGGAAAGAGCACAGCGTAAAATTTTAATTAATTATGCTAAAAGGCAGGTTGGTAATAAAGTGTACGGTGGTCAAGCATCTCACTTACCATTAAAGCTAAATATGGCAGGCGTTATACCTCCAATTTTTGCATCTTCAATTATATTATTTCCAGCTACTATTGTTGGTTGGTTAACATCTCACAGTGTAAGTGAAAATATTGCTATTAGATTCTTAAAAGATTTATCTATTAGTTTATCACCAGGTCATTTATTGTATGTAATACTATATACAGTTGCGATTATATTCTTTTGCTTTTTTTATACAGCATTGGTATTTAATAGTAGAGAGACAGCAGATAATCTGAAGAAAATGGGGGCTTTTGTTCCAGGTATTCGTCCAGGTATACAAACTGCTAATTATATAGATGGAATTTTGTCAAGATTAACAATAGTTGGTGCTATTTACATGGTATTAATTTGTTTATTGCCAGAATTTTTAGTGATAAAGTGGCAAGTACCATTTTATTTTGGTGGAACATCACTACTAATTATTGTAGTAGTAACAATGGATTTTATTTCTCAAGTTCAATCATATGTTGTATCTCAACAATATGGTTCTTTAATGAAGAAAAATAATTTCCGTTAAAATATTCGAGGCTAACATGTCAAAAGAAGATGTAATTCAAATGCAGGGGGAGATTTTAGAAAATCTTCCAAATGCAACATTTCGTGTAAAGCTAGAAAATGGGCATGTAGTTCTTGCGCATATCTCAGGAAAAATGCGTATGAATTATATTCGTATTCTACCAGGGGATAAAGTAACTGTGGAGTTGACTCCATATGATTTATCTCGTGCTAGAATTGTATTTAGGGCAAAATAGTGGTTATAGTAGTGGTAAAACACTACAAAAACTGCTAAAATAGGTGTTTTGTGAACAAAAACAAGGCACTGTGCCCTTTTTGTTTTTTATAAAGGAAGTATTATGCAAGTGCAAGCATCTGTTAAAAAACGTTGTCGCAATTGTAAAGTTATTAAACGTAAAGGTGTTGTTCGCGTGATTTGTTCTAGCGACCCACGCCATAAACAAAGACAAGGGTAATTTTAAAGGAAGATTATGGCTCGTATAGCAGGAGAAAATATTCCAGACCATAAACATGTTGAAATTGGTCTGACACATATTTTTGGTATTGGTCGCAAGACTGCTCGTAAAATTTGTGATATCACAAATGTTCTTTTTAGTAAAAAAGTTAAAGAATTAACTGATTCTGAATTAGAAGCATTACGTTTAGAAGTTGGTAAGTACACTACAGGTGGTGATTTACGTCGTGAAAAAAGCATGGATATCAAACGCTTGATGGATATCGGTTGTTATCGTGGTTTACGTCATCGTAAAGGTTTACCAGTTCGTGGTCAACGTACACGTACTAACGCTCGTACACGTAAAGGTCCGCGTAAAGCTGGCGTGGCATTGAAGAAATAGTTAAAGGATTAGACTTATTATGGTAAAAGACCAAAAACAACAACGTGCACGTAAAAAAGTACGTAAGAGTGTATCTGATGGTATCGCCCATGTACACGCATCATTTAATAATACTATAGTTACTATCACTGACCGTCAAGGTAATACTTTATCTTGGGCTACTGCTGGTGGACAAGGTTTTAAAGGTTCAAGAAAATCTACACCTTTTGCTGCACAAGTTGCTGCTGAAAGTGCAGGTCGAGTTGCTTTAGAATTTGGTATTAAAAATCTAGAAGTTCGTGTAAAAGGACCAGGACCTGGTCGTGATTCATCAATTAGAGCGTTAAGTGCTTTAGGTATCAAAATTTCAATTATTTCTGATATTACTGCATTACCTCATAATGGGTGTACGCCACAAAAGCGTCGTCGTATCTAATATTTTTTAATATTAATTATATTGTTATATTAATATTATTGGTAAAGATTTATTAATTAAGACCACTGTTTTTTAGAGTTTAATAATTTTAATATTTAAAATGCTAAAAAACTAAATGTTGCATGTAAAGTTTATGCACATAGTTAATTGAAAGGATAAAAAGTGGCACGTTATACAGGGCCAAAGGCCAAGCTTTCACGCCGTGAAGGTTCAGATTTATTTTTAAAAAGCGCACGCAGAGCAATATCTGATAAATGCAAATTCGAGTCAAAACCAGGACAACATGGTCGTACATCTGGTGCTCGTACTTCAGATAGCGGTGTTCAGTTACGTGCTAAACAAAAAGTTCGTCGTATCTATGGCGTATTAGAGCGTCAGTTCCGCCGTTATTTTAAACAAGCTCAACGCTTAAAAGGTAACACAGGTGAGAATTTATTAGTTATTTTAGAATCTCGTTTAGATAACGTGGTTTATCGTATGGGTTTTGCATCAACACGTGCAGAAGCTCGCCAGTTAGTATCTCATAAAGCTGTTCAATTGAATGGAAAATCTGTAAATATTCCATCTATCTCAGTTAAACCAGGTGATGTAGTTTCAATAACAGAAAAAGCACAAAAACAAGTTCGTATTGCTGAAGCACTAGAATTAGCAACACAAATGTTAATCCCTGAATGGGTTAGTGTTGATGCGAAAAAATTTGAAGGTGTATTCAAAAAAGTACCAGATCGTGCAGATATTGGCGGCGATATACAAGAAAACTTAATCGTAGAGTTATATTCACGCTAATTTATAAAGCATATTCAAAATTTATACATGTTTTGTACCTAATTGTTTTTAGTTGCAAAATGTGTATCTAAAAAACAAAAGTATATATATCTATGTTCAATGAATATACTTATGTATACTTATTTTACATTGATTACGGGTCTAGCCAAAGGAAAGTATATGCAAAACGAAAACACCCTACTTAAGCCTAAAATCATCGATATTGAACAAATTAGTGAAAGTTGTTCTAAAGTTATTATGGAACCCTTTGAGCGTGGCTATGGTCATACTTTGGGTAATGCTTTACGCCGTGTTTTGTTATCTTCTATGACGGGTTATGCTGCTACTGAAGTTACAATTGCTGGCGTGGTACATGAATATGCAACGATTGATGGTGTATATGAAGATGTAGTGAATATTTTACTAAATTTAAAAGGTATTGTATTCAAGCTTCATGATCGCAGAGAAGTTGTATTAAACTTAGAAAAACAAGGCGAAGGTCCTGTTTTGGCTTCTGATATTCAATTATCTCATGATGTTGAGATTTTAAATCCAGACCATGTTATTGCTAATTTAGCTTCAAATGGTAACCTTAGTATGAAAATTAAGGTTGAGTCTGGTCGTGGTTATATGCCTGGTAATATGAGAATTCATGATAATGAAACATTATCTATTGGTTCAATTATATTAGATGCTTCGTTTTCTCCAATATTAAGAGTAAGTTATACTGTTGAATCTGCTCGTGTAGAACAACGTACAGACTTAGATAGATTAGTATTGCTAATTGAAACGAATGGTGTTATTACTCCAGAAGAAGCAGTGCGTAAATCTTCACGTTTATTAATTGATTACATAAAAGTATTTACAGATTTGGAAGATAAAGATTTATTAGCTGAAAGTGTTCCAAAACCAGCTAAAATTAATCCTTTACTCATGCATTCAATTGATGATTTAGAGTTAACAGTTCGTTCTGCAAATTGCTTGAAATCAGAAAATATTATGTATATTGGCGATTTAGTGCAATATACTGAGCAAGAATTATTAAAAACACCTAATTTAGGTCGTAAATCATTAACAGAAATTAAAGCTGCTTTAAGTACTCGTGGTTTAGCTCTTGGTACTAAAGTTGATGGCTGGGCTCAAGCCTTAGCTAGTGCTGGTAAGTAATTTGTGTTATAATTATTTGTTGTACATTATGTAGTATTTAAATTTATTACTGCATAATGTGTTGTTTTTCGTATTATTAAATTAACTGTACCGCAAGATAATTATATTTTATTATTATATATTTATTTTGATAGAAGATGCAGAATTAAGAATTAAAAGGAAGCGTTATGCGTCATAAGCATGGTTTAAGAAAATTAAACAGAACATCATCACATCGTTTAGCGATGTTACGTAACTTATCTCAAGCTTTATTGAGAGAAGAAGCAATTAAAACTACTTTACCTAAAGCTAAAGAATTAAGAAAAGTAGTTGAACGTCTAATTACTTTAGGCAAGAAAGACAGTGTTGCTAACCGTCGTTTAGCATTTGCTCGTCTACGTGATAGAGATTTAGTTACTAAATTATTCAATGAATTAGGTCCACGTTTTGCTGAACGTAATGGTGGATATACACGTATTTTAAAATTTGGTTTCAGACAAGGCGATAATGCACCTATGGCATACATGGAATTATTAGACCGTCCAGAAATCGCTGAAGCTCCTGCTGAGCAAGCTGAAGCAACTGTATAATCATTCTAAAATTTGATATCTATCTTTTTAATTAGGTATTAATATCAAGAATGTAATATTTAAGCACTGCAATAAACAGTGCTTTTTGACTTTATAAGCATATTTTTATTATAAATTTTTGTATTTATACAACATTTTTTGGTTATATTCGTTTATTAATAATAATTAAGATATTATTATTCTATCTATTTAAATAAATTTAAATTTATTGTGAAGTTATATTCAATTTCTGAATTATCAAATTTGCCTGATGCATACTTTATACCTAAAAAACTGCCCTTTAAATCGTTGCATAATGGTAAGCTCAAAGCCCTTACACAAAGTAATAATTCAAAGTATAGTCATTGGGGTAATGAATATGAACATATTCTTTTATCTATAGATAATCATTCATATGACTATAAAACAAATATTAATTGTATTTTGGCACATAGAATAAAAATTAAGCTTAAAAATTTGGCAGGTCAAGAGCTTATTACATCAGCTAAAGTGATGGATATACAAGGTAATCAGCCAAATGAATATTATAGAGTCATTAAATTAAATTTAAGTAAATTACATGCTAGTAATCGTAATCAAGATGATAAGCTTTCTTTAATACAATGTATACGTGATAAAAATGGAGCTAGGGATTTAAGTAACTTGATTGGTGTAAAAGCACATGGTTGTAGCCAGTCTAGTTTTAGCAAATCTAATTATAATAGTGATAGTGATATTGTGGATTCATCATCTGCTTTGGATTTACCTCAAACTTTTAGTGTATGTTTTTCTGTGCCTTATGGTTATAATCTTTTAATGAATACATATCAGCCTCATTCAGTAATTGATGCTAATGATTTAGATATTTGTTATTCTTTGCAAAAGCAATCAAATAAATTAGAAATTAAGTATTTTCATGAGTATGAAAATAAATTTAGTGATGATGACTATATTCAATTTGCTGGCATTACTGATGATTTGAAATATAAAAATAATATTCGTTTTCAGTCTTTATTTAATAATAAAAGTTTGCATAATGAATATGTATATGATTCTTATAGTTTAGCTTATCAAGCTTGTTATCAAAAAGTAGGTTTAATACAGCTATCTAAAAAATATTCAGGTAGTAATTCAATCGGACTGAATAAGATATTTTCTTATCTAAACTCTCTTCAAAATTTTATTAATGTGCGTAGCTTAATTGTAAATAGTTGTTTATATGATAAAAATATAGACTATAAATTACCAACCAAAAAAATTGATAATTTACATACATACCAATCGCCAAATTATGCCAAACGCCTTGAATATATTCTTAGTAAAATGAAAGATTTCTCACAATCTCACTTAGATACTAAGCCTTATTCATTAAATGTAAAAGATATTACTAAAGCTATGGTAAATCCTATAAAGCAAATTAATCTTGTCGCATAATTATTTAGCTATAATCGTATCTATATTACATCTATATTACAACACAGCTTGCTAAGCATACATCATGGGTACATAATAAATTAAATATGCTTAATATTTCATAGGCTTTTTATTATGAATAAAATTTATCCAAATGCTTTGTTGGCATTACAAGATGTTATAAAAGATAATCAAACTTTAGCCGTTGGTGGCTTTGGTCTTTGTGGTATTCCTGAATTATTAATTAATATAATTAAAGATTTAGGTGTTAAAGGACTGACATGTATTTCAAATAATGCTGGTATTGATGATGTTGGTTTGGGCGTGTTACTTAAATCTAACCAAATTAAGAAAATGATTTCATCATATGTGGGTGAGAATAAAGAATTTGAACGCCAGTACTTAAGTGGAGAATTAGAGTTAGAGTTTACTCCGCAAGGTAGTTTGGCTGAGCGTTTGCGGGCAGCAGGTGCTGGAATTCCTGCATTTTTTACACCTACAGGAGTTGGTACTATAGTAGCTGATGGCAAAGAGCATAGAGACTTTGATGGGAAAATGCATATTTTAGAGCATGGTTTATATGCTGATGTTGCCTTAGTAAAAGCATATAAGGCTGATAGATTAGGTAATGTTATTTATCGTAAAACTGCACGTAATTTTAACCCTCTTTGTGCAATGGCTGCAAAATTTACTGTAGTTGAAGTTGAGCATATTGTTGAAGTAGGCGAATTAGATGCGGATAATATTCATACTCCTAGTATTTACGTAGATAGAATAGTTTTAAATTCTAATCCAGAAAAAAGAATTGAAAAGTTAACCATTTCGGAAGCTTAATTTATAGGTTGATTTATATATTTAAATAAATAGGATAATACTATGTGGACACATGATGAAATGGCAAAAAAAGCTGCTCAAGAACTAAAAGATGGTTTTTATATAAATTTGGGGATTGGATTACCAACATTAGTAGCAAACCATATTCCTGAAGGTATGGACGTATGGCTACAATCTGAAAATGGATTATTGGGGATTGATAGATTTCCATATAAAGATGAAGTTGATGCTGATTTGGTAAATGCAGGAAAGCAAACAGTAACAGCAAGAAAGGGTGCAAGCTTTTTTAGTAGTGCTGATTCATTTGCGATGATACGTGGTGGGCATATTGATTTAGCAATTTTAGGTGCAATGCAAGTTAGTAGCACAGGTAATTTAGCTAATTGGATGATACCTAAAAAGCTGGTTAAAGGCATGGGTGGCGCTATGGATTTAGTCGCAGGCGTTAAAAATATTGTCATTTTAATGGAGCATACTGCCATAAAAAAAGATGGTAGTGAAGATTTAAAGATATTACCTGAATGCACTTTACCTTTAACAGGCATGGGTGTTGTAAAGAAAATTATTACAAATTTAGCAGTTTTAGAGATTACTGAAGTTGGCTTAAAACTAGTTGAGCTAGCCCCTGATGTTACTTTTGAGTATTTGCAGAGCAAAACAGGGGATAAAATTATTATCTAGTTGGGTTAGATTTTATGTGATTATTTACTATATGTAAGTACGAAATTTGACGTAGCAATTCATGGGTGTTATTTAATTGCTGATTAGCTTTGGTTTGTTGATATAAATCTTGGCTTTGGCTATGGTTATGATGTAGAACTTTGCTTTGATGGCTATCTTGATTTAAAACAGGCATGTTTTCATGATTGCTTGATGCATTAGTCATAGCTAGATTCCTTAAAGTTTTAATAATCAATAGATTTAAGTTAATATGCTTAAATTATACTAAGTTTATTATATGTAAACTTAGTTGGAATAAGTATCAGTAGTTATACTATAATTTAAACGGCATTAAATCATTAATTGCATTAAATACTTCTTTTTTTACATAATCAATATTACTTATATTTGTCCCACTTATCACATGGCTGACGTCAAGTGTACATATTTGCTACCTTCTTCAAATGCACTATGTTTAGAAGATGCTTGTGTTAGTGTGCTTATATGATTTTTATCACTTTCCCTTGTAACAAGACTTTGTGCTTCATCTATTAGATTTTTATTAGTACTTAAATTTCTTTCAGAGTATTTGCCTGTATCAGAAAATATAGAAAGTTCTACATTAGGAGATAAAACATATTGAGATGCATATGCTTTAATTAGTTGGCTTTGTGTATCTGGGCTAATTTTAGATAGATTTGCTAATTCATGGATTTGCAGAGGTAATAGTAGCTTTTCATGTTCTTTAGTTTCATTTGTTTGACTAATTTGTGATGCAAGACGTACTAAATTAACACTAATTACCATTTTAAGTCCTTTAAATTATTGAGAGTGTTATTTATAAGTAGTTATGTGTAAAATATATATATATTAACGTATTTATATTAAAAAAAGATGAGTAAGTGTAAATTCTGTAAAAGCGATATTTGTATAAAATATGGTAAA
>JBJOQB010000134.1:0-8605 GCA_046050125.1 Pseudomonadota bacterium | reverse complement strand
AGTAGTAATACTGTGAAATGCTCAATTGCGTATTGTTGATTAATATCATCACTTTTTTTAATAAGATTTTTAAGTGGTTTTACAAATTCATCAATACCAAAATTAGAATGAAAGTAATATCCTACATCTCGATGTGATAAATGCAAAAAATATTTCATGCGTTTTTCAGCATCACTAATTTCAAAATTATCTAATTCATACATCACACTAACTAAATGTACATATGTTTCGCCTTTTAGATGTTTAGCAATTATCTTATCTAAAATTTTTATACGATTTGCTTCATCAAATTTAAAATGTTTTATGACTTCTGATAAAGCCCCTTCTTGCTGATAGTCAATAATTAAATCAGCTAATTTATGCTTTTCTTCTAGGCTGAATTTATCAAGTAATTTGCCATATTTGTTGATTAGTTCATCATTTTTGAATAAATAATCATTATCAGTAATAAAAGTTGTAATCAAACGCATTTCAAGCACATTAGCTTTTTTATCGAATTGTTCAAAACTAAAATTTAATTTATATTTATCTCTAAAAGAGTTTTCATATAATGCTAACATTAAATGCGGGTGAATGTTTTTACCATGTGCAATATCATATCCACGCCCTTTTTTATGATAATCATCAAAATTTGTGTTCGCAATTTGCTTAATTAAATCGGCTTTAATACTATCACTTAATTTAAGGTAGTTTAGGCATATAATTAGTGAGCTTGGTTGAGTTTTAAGCATTTTTTTAGCAATTGCTAATTGGTCAATTGGGCTGGATTGATTGAGAATTTGCATAATGCTTTTAAGAGATTTCTCTCCTTCTCTTTGCCTAGAGTATCTGGAAATGCAACTATGTAAGTTATACAAAGTTTCTTCTAAATCATCTTTATTAATCCGAGTTGCTTTTAGCCTATCAAGTGCTTTTTTAGATGATATACCTAAAGTATCTTTATGTTTAATCGCTGATATAGGAAAGTTTTGTGCAATAGTTTCGCATAATTGAGCTTTTAATCTTTCATCTGTAATTTTAAATTTATGAAAGTTTTTACATATGTTATTTACTTTTGAATAATTAAAGCTTTCGCCATCATCATCTGTACCTAGCGTTTTCTTAAGATTAATAATAATTTTTTGTAAGCTAGAAACTAGGTTTTTTTGATTAGTAAACCCCAGATTTAAAACCATTCTGTCTATATCAAAAAATAAACTTTTATTATGTTTAATAATTGCATCAACAAGCATTAGTTTTTGTTGTTCAGTTAATTTAACCTTATTTGGCTTATATGTAATTTTATATAAATCGCCAGATTCAATCTCTGATATTTTTACTTTTTTTTGAATTTTTTCTTTTATTCCTGTATCAGAATCATAAATTGATGATGTAAATTCGATTGTATCTAATTCTTCTACATTAAATTTTATTTGTTTACTCTCATGTGCATTAGCATTTGATTTGAGATTTTTGCCTTGTCCAAGTTGTCCAATTTTATTTGTGCTGGTTATGGCAGTGTTAGAATTGTTTTCAGTGTTAACTATCCTAATAGTTTTAGGTGTAGTTGAGATTTTATTTAGGTTTGGTTGTCCTAAGTTTGGCATTAAGTTCTCCGAATTTTTATTTATGTGTTATCTATATTTATCAAATTATAAAAGCAGATAAACATCTACTTTTATTTTATTGTCATACCTTTCAATTTCTATCTTACTTGTAGTTCCTTTGGTTTAAATAAAACATGTGTACTACTTTCAGGGAACACATATTCTGCATTGGTTTTGTACATTCTATTTACTGAATCATCGATATAATCAAAAGGAGCAATCTCACTTGGTGGGATAACTAAAGCATTTGCATGAGGTTTCAAGCCTGTAACTTCAGGGGTTTGCTTATTTTTTTCTGTTCCACCTTCAATTACAACCATAACACCCATGTTTTGCCAGTGTTTTTGCTTAAATTCTTGAAATTCTTTTACATGCTCATCACTAGATTTTTTATTTGCCATAGTGCGTCCATTGTAGATAATCGGCTGTTTTGTTTTTTTGTCTAAAACTAAGCGTTCACGATAAAATTCTAGAATTTCCCCTGTTTTATTATCCACAATTGCACATACTTTATATTGAGGATTGATTAATAATGACGGTGTTGCCATATTATTACCTGAGCCTGAAAATCTTACATCTAGGCATCTGTTTTTAGTCATTTCTAGTAAATCTTTGAGGCTATCAGAATTAATAAATGATACCTTGCCATCTTTTGAAGTAGCTGTTTCGTTAATTTGCCATTTTTTTAATACTTGTGGATAGTTTTTTTCAAGATGGGCTACTAATTTAGAGCTTTTAGCATCATATCTTAGTTTGTTATAGTCTGTACTTGCTTGTTTTTCATTATCATTAATTAGAATATTAAGAAGTTTATTCATGGCATTATTAAACATGTCTAAATCACTTACCTCTTCATCATGTCTTACATAACTACTAAGGCGATTTTGCATTCCTGCAATATAGTTTAATAATTGAGGTATGGTGTCATAAGCTTTATTATTATTGATAATATGATTTAATTTATTTTCTTTAGTTTTTAATAATATATTATTTGCACATGTTTTATATGATTTATATAATTCAGATTTTGACTTAATATTAGGCAAATTATCTTGTGCGTATTGCTTGTATTCATCATTTTTCTCACCATAACCTACATCTTGATGTGCATATGCCAATATCAATTGTAGCTTACTTAAATTTAGGCATAATTCTTGGTTATATTCTTTATTATTCTTAATTCGATTATTAGGCAAGCATACTTTTAGTAGCTGTAATTTTAAATCTTGAGATATTCCAGCATCTACTACACTATGCATTAAATCTAGTAATAAATTTAAAACAATTGGCGATGATTTGTATATAGTTGAGCTATTTATTAATGCGTATAATCTTTGAATATTTTGGTCTTTATTCGTTTTAAAATCAGGTACAAGGCTATACAATTCCATGATAGCCAGCCTTTGTCTGTTTGCTACTTTTTCTTGATTATTCGTTTTTCCTGTTGGTGCAAGTACAGGCAATAAGCTTAGCAACTCTTTTGATTTATCTTTAGATGCAATAATGTTGAGTAAATCCTTGCTCAAACTACGCCTTAGAAATAAAGCCCCAATAATATCGTTTATGGATTGATATAAAGGTTGAATTAAATTGTAATTATTCTGTATAAAATTAGTAAATTCTTGAATTAATGGGGTGCTATCATCAAGTTTTATATTTCCCCTATCAATAAATGTTTTAAGTAATAATATAGTAAAATGTTCAAGTGCATATCTTTGATTAATATCATCACTATTTTTAATAATATCTTTTAGTGGCTGGATAAATTCTTTAATTTTAAAATCAGAGTAAAAATATCTATCAACATATATATAATGCATTTTCATGAAGTATTTCATACGTTTTTCAACATCTTTAATGTCAAAATTAGATAAAATTATTCTTTCGTTATCAAATAAATTACTATTTAAAATCCTATCTAAAATCTTAATTCTAGTTGCTTCATCAAATTTAAAGTATTTAATTAATTGAGATAAATTTTCATCTTTCTCATTACTAAGCATTAAATCTACTAATTTATGTTTTTCTGCTAGACTAAATTTATCAAGCAACTTTGCATATTTATTCAGTAATTCATCATTTTTAAACAAATCTTTACTTGATATAACTAAATCAGAAAGAATAAGCATATCTTCTAATTTTACTTGTTTATCAAATTTATCAAAATTTAAATTTAGCTTAAATTTATCTTTAAGTGAGTTTTCATATAATGATAATATTACATGTGGATTAATGTGGTTAGCATAAAAGAATTTGTAATCAATTTCTTTGTAACTAAATTTATCATAATTTTTATTGGCAACTTCTCGGATTAATGCAATTTTTGTGCTATTGCTTAAATTAAGATGGTTGATACAAATTAGTAAAGAGCTTTCTCGATATTTAAGCATTTTTTTTGCACGAGCTAATTGCTCAATTGGGCTAGTTTGTTTGAGTGTATCGAGAATTGATTTTAATGATTTTTCGCCATCATAATGATAATGCGATAAACAAAAATATAAACTATTCATTACATCGCTTAAACCACTTTTTCCGATTCTAATTGAATTTGCTTTTTCATCTGAAATGCCAAGTTTTTGTTTATATTTAATAGCAGATAAAGGAAAATATTGAATAATAGTGCCTAATAATTCATTTTTTAGCTTTGTATCTTTAATATTAAGTGTATTAAATTTTTTGCATAAATTATCAATATCATCATAATGCTCGGAATTATATTTAATAATTTTTTGTAAGCTAGAAATTAGATTTTTTTCATGTGAGAAATTTAGGTTTACAATAATTTTATATGTATCCGAGTCAATATCATCATCTTGTTTAAGCAATGTATTAACTACGATTAATTTTTGTTGTTCATTGAGCTTTACATTAAAATCAGGTTTAGCAATCATTTCTAAATCATTGTATCCTAGCTCGGATATTCTTTGTTGTGAGCTATTAATTTCAACTAAATCAAGTTCAGATAAATTAAATTGTATTCTTGGGTTTTTAGCTTGAGTTTTTAAATTTTTGTTTTGAATACTTGGATTTATTATCGGGGTAGCCGATGTAGTTGGGCTAGCATTAGTGCTAACTATTCTAATAGTAGACACTTTACGTGTGCTTGGATTTTGTCCTAAATTTGGCATTAATTCCTCCGATGTGTAATTTTATTTATTATTTAAATATTAATTTATTTAAAATGATGTTGTTTAAGTTGATTAATTACATAAGTTTTAGATATTTAAAATTCAATAATATCAATATATAAAGACTTATTATACAAAAATATTACAAAAAGTCTAATAATTTATAAGAAGTTGCAATTTGTGCAATATAGTTTGCGATATAATTTATAACAGGCTAAAATAATCAACATAAGAATAAAGGAAAAATAATGATTAAACCTATAAAATTTGCAATTGCAGGTGCTTCTGGCAAAATGGGAAGAATGTTAGTAGAAACAATATTAAATGCAGATAATACTGAATTAGTAGCTGCACTTGATGTATTGCAAAGCCCAATGATTGGTGTAGATGCTGGGCAGTTTATGGGAGTAGCAACAGGTGTAAAAATTAGCTACGATGCTTTAGAGACACTAGAACAAACTAAACCTGATTTTTTAATTGATTTCACACGCCCTGAAGGCACGATGTCATTTATTCCAATTTGCCAAGAATTGGGCATAAAAATGATTATTGGCACAACAGGATTAAGCCCTGAACAATACAAAACCTTAAAACAAGCTTCAAAAAGCTTAGCTATTGTATTTGCCCCAAACATGAGTGTGGGTGTGAATGCAACATTTAAATTATTACAATTAGCTGCGAATATTTTAAATCAAGGTTACGATGTTGAAGTAATTGAAGCACATCACCGCCATAAAGTTGATGCTCCATCAGGCACAGCATTACGCATGGGTGAAATTATTGCCAATGAATTTGGTAAAGAATTGGAAGACATTGCAACATATAGCCGTGAAGGGCATACAGGAGCAAGACAAACAGGTTCGATTGGGTTTGCAACTGTGCGTGGTGGCGATATCGTAGGCGACCATACTGTGCTATTTGCTGGAACAGGCGAGAGAATTGAAATATCACATAAATCATCAAGCCGTCAATCATATGCTCAAGGTGCCGTACGTGCTGCATGGTTTTTAGCTACTAAAGAAAGTGGCATGTTTGATATGCAAGATGTTTTGGGTTTAAAATAATTTATAATTTAAATTAGTCCTAAATTATAAATTATTAGGATAATGCTTGGTTTTCAATTGTTTGTAAATTGTAAGTAACATTTTTGCTTACAATTTTACTTAGTTTATTTTTTTGATTTATTAGTTCTTTATATTATATATTTCATTTACAAAAATTATTCTATGTGCTTATAATAGCATGCTAAATTTTTACTTTTTTAAAGTTTCGCATATCTGGTTTGTTTTAAATTAATTATTTTATTTTTTAATTTTATTTTTTAATTTTATTATATGTATATATTTATTTAAAATAAACTTTTTTAAATTATTTTATAAGGATTAAATTATGACGGTATTATCGGAGATAAAGCCAAACACATTAGGCATGTTTTACCATGTAGATAATCAATCAGAAATTTCTACAATTCCATCAAGTCTTAAAGGCAAAGCAAAAAAAACTGCTCAAGCAAATGCATGGCAAAATAAGCTAACTACAAGTATAAATATATCTGGTTTAGATGCAGTTGTTCATTACAATAGTCATCAGTTTTCTACAAAAGAGAATTCAAACTTAATTTATGCTGAATTAGCAAAATCAATCAAAGCTACTTTGGATAGATTTAAATATTTACCAAAAAATGATATTTTAGAAGATGCAACTACTGCTCAAACTAATTTCACAAGTAAAAACTCTGAATTTATTAATGAATTTCAAGCTTTCATTATGGGTGAAAATTCAGCTTATAATAAAAGTAAATTAGGTGCATTAAATGCTAAGTTTGTTGAATTTAAAAAAGCTTATGCAGATGTTACACAATCCATAGAAAGCTTAGGTAAATCATCAGAAGATTTTAAAATAGAAGATGAAGAATTTACTAAAGCAACAGATAGCTTAAATAAATTATTAGCTCCAGCAAATGTTAATTTATCAGATAGAGCAAAAAATATTTTAAGAGCTTACAGTAAATTTGATGCACAAATTACTCAATTAAAATCAATTGCAAGTAAACATGGTGGTTTGGATAACGTAATTTCAAATGTAGAAAAATTTAAATCAAAAACAACTGAAAGCATAAAGCAAATTTTAGATTACAATCAAAATAAAAATAATCCAAATTCTGCAAAAATAAATTCAAAAATGAATGATGTTTCACAACGTTTATCAAATGAAATATCTGTAGTGATTAATGAATTATCTGCTATTACAGCTAGAAATAAAAAAGATGCTAAGCTGGGTGCAATTCAATCTGCTTGTACTGATTTAAAACAAAAATTAGAGCCATTTATGGATTCAAAAGCTCAAGATAAAAAAGAGCTATCTAGTCAAATTAAAAAAATACAAGATAAGGCAAATCAAGGCATACAGTCTTTAAAAACATCAATATCAAATGTAGATGATAATTCAGTTAATGCACAAATTGATGGCGTAATAGCAAAAATAATTGGTGCTAAAAATGCTGATGATTTTTTCAATAAATTTTATACAGATTATGCAGGTAGCCTTGATAAAGTTGTTGAAAATATGATGAGTGTAAAACCATTTAGTAAAGGTGAATTTGCTTTTCATTTTAAAAATCAATTTTTACCAAATATCGTAACATTAAAAAAGCAGCAAGATAATTTGGCCATTCCTTTATCATTAAGTAACTTACATGCTGTAGCTCAAAATGGAGACAAAGCTAGCTATAAATTTTCATATCAACCAATTTTAATTGGTAATTTTTTAACTAAACAGCTAAACCAAGATTTAGATGCTCAAACTAAAAAAACAGGTGTAAATTTATACGATAGAACTTTCAATTTAAATAATAAAGATAAAACTACTAAGCCATTATTTGTAAATATGGATAATTTAGTAGGCTATAATCTACAGCAAAATAGGCAAACTGCAGTTGTAATATTTACAGCGAGTAAGATAGAAGATTTTGATATGGCACTTAAATTAAAAGAGCAAGATTTAAATTTAGTTGGTATATTTAATGATGTGGATAAATTAACTGGGTCGACTGAAGTTGCAACTAAACTAGAAGAAATCTCTAAAAAAATTCCTGTATTACATACACAAACACAAAGTGCATACAATGCAGTAGTTAGTGATATGTTGTCTACATTAAATAAATCATCTTATCACTATGGCGATATGCAAATTAATGATAAACAAGTTAGTGTAAATAAGACAGAGATATTAAATTGGTTAAATACTAAATTTGGTAGCTCAAAAATTGAAACAGTAATTAGTAGTCATGATTATCATGAAAATTTAGCAAGTTGGGAAGATAAGGATTATGAAGGCTCAAAAGCTTCATTAGAAAGAGCTAAATATAATGGTAAAGATAAATCATTTAAGCATTATCAAATTATTGTATCTAGGGGAGCAGATAGTTCATCACCGAAAAGAATTGAAATGTTCCCAAGTTTAGATGGTGCTCATGGTTGTAATTATGGCTCAAAAACAGCTGATGAATTTGAAACAGCTACTAAAAAACTAAATAAAAAACTAAATGTAGGAATTGATTTAAAGAAAGATAAAGACAAAATACTAGTAATCCATTCAGGCGATAGCGTACATGATGATTTTTTATGTTTAGTAAGTGATTTAACCAGTAAAGGCGTAAATTCAATTGGTTTACTAAATAAATCAAATATTGAACATAAAACGGTAGAAAAAGAACTTGCTAGATTTAATGGTAAAAAATACCCAATGGTATATGTAGAGAAAATGAGTTCTTTTGGTAATTTTGGTAGCTTAATTTTAGAATGTGTTGATGAACATAATAAAACTGCTGTGCAAAATAAAATTGCAGAAACTCAAATTAAACAAAGAGAACAAGCAGGCAAAAATCAAAAT
>JBJOQB010000133.1:0-9728 GCA_046050125.1 Pseudomonadota bacterium | reverse complement strand
ATCTACCAACACATATGTATATCCACATTCTTTTCATTTATATCTCTGCTTTCCTCTTATCTTTACATTCTTCCTTATCTCTTCACTTTTACATAATTTACAGTTTAACATTTATTTTTTTCCCCTATGATTTTTCTTTATTATAATATATGCTCTACTTAAATAACACTCTCAGATTTTATCTAACCTGCCGTAAAACCCTGCCCTTCAGGGCGGGGATATAAGGCAGACAGAAAAAAGACAACGTATTTTTTCGGAATAATTTTGTAGAAATTAACTAGGCGTATTTTGATTGTCGATATATTGCTTAATAGTATCCAAAGATACGCCACCACAACTAGAAGCAAAATAACTAGGCGTCCACAAAGCTCCTTTAAAGTAAAATTGTCCCAAGTTGGGAAATTGTTTTTTAAGCATGCGACTAGAAACACCTTTTAAGCTATTTACCAGCTTAGACACAGATACTTTGGGTGGATAATTAATCAATAAATGCATATGGTCTACCTCTCCATTACATTCTGATAAAGTACAATCAAAATCTGAGCAGACTTTGCTTAAAATAATGTGTAAAAAATCTATATGCTCTTTAGAGAAGATTTTTTTACGGTATTTTGTAATAAATACCAAATGTATATTTAAGTCAAAAACACAATGTCTACCATGTCTAAAATCTATTGACATACTAACATACCAAATATATAATATTGATATTATGTATCAATAATCACATTATTTCAATACTTAGATGTTAATTCGTAAAGCCTACAAATTCCAGCTAAAGTTACCTAAAGCACAAAAAATTACTTTAGAGAAAGTACTAGCATCTTTTGCTGGCTGTAAGCGTTTTGTGTGGAATAAAGCTTTAGGCATTCAAAAACAAAGATTAGATAACAAAGAAAAAAAATATACATATAAAGAATTAGCAAATATGTTAGTGATTTGGAAGAAAGATACTGATACATCTTTTTTAAAAAGTTGTCATTCTCAAATACTGCAACAAACTTTAAAGCAACTTGATTTAGCTTTTAAAAATTGCTTCAATAAAAAAGCTATTCAAGAATTTCCAATTTTTAAGAAAAAGGGTATACATGATAGCTTTTTGTATCCTCAAGGCTTTAAATTAGACACAGTAAATAATAGAGTATTTTTACCAAAAATAGGGTATATTCCATATGTTTTGGGAAAGAATAAACAAATTGAAGGCAATGCAAAAAATATTACAGTAAGTAAAAGTAATAATAAATGGTATATTGCCATTCAAGTAGAGCAAGAAATATCAGATAATAAATTGCTACATAAATTAGATTTAGCTAGTGCAGTTGGATTAGATGTTGGAGTAACAAATATTATTAATACGTCAAATCAAGAGCAAATAAAGCCATTAGATACAATCAAATTAGAACAAAATCTAAAAAAAGCTCAAAGAAGATTAGCTAAAAAAGTAAAATATAGCAAAAGATTTAATAAGGCTAAAGGTAAAATTCAGAAACTACACTCAAGAATTGCTAATAAAAGAAAAAATCATTTACATAAAATTACTAGTAACTTAAGCAAAAACCACGCACTAATAATAGTAGAAGATTTAAAAATCAGCAATATGACAAAAAGTGCAAAAGGCACAATAGAAAACAAAGGAAAAAATGTAAAAGCAAAATCTGGTTTAAATAAAAGTATTCTTCATCAAGGATGGGGAGAAATGATACGCCAGATAGAATATAAGCAAAGCTGGAATGGTGGAGACATAATAAAAGTTAATCCCAAATATACCAGTCAGAAATGCAATGCTTGTGGTAACATTAATAAATTAAATAGGAAATCTCAAAGCTATTTTAAATGCATATTATGTAATCATACTGATGATGCAGATATTAATGCAGCTAAAAATATATTAGCGGCAGGACTTGCCGTGTTAGCTCGTGGAGAGTATGTAAGACCAAATGTAAATATATGTGAAAATCACATAAATGGACAAGAGGCTATCTCTGTGAAGCGAGAACCCACCAAAGATACTAACCAAAATTTAGTATCAGTAGGAAACCTCGCCCTTTAGGGCGGGGAGGATGTCATAACAATTATCTATATATAACTAACTTAATCTATCAAAAGCGGTTAAACCTAGTTTAGATTTTGGTAATTCTAAGCCTTTATTTATTTTTGAGAAATCATTTGATGTTGAATAGTTTTCATAACCAGCATTTTCTGGTATGCATACCATTTGTGTATCACTATTCGTAGCATAGCAATATAATTTTGCCACTAAAACAGAATGCACTCCATCAACATTATTATTAACTATACCTGTTAAGTAATATGTTTCTGTATTATCAAAATCAGCAAAAGTAGGGCTTAGTACATCAATTTGTCTATCTCCCTTACGTACTGTAATTCTTGGGCGTTTGCTTTCAATTGCATCAGGACACATCACACCATTTTTTACGCAATAAACTTTGAAATCCTCACTACCTAATTTGCTATTGAAATCATGAGCGTAGAATCTTTGTAAATTATACGTAACATTAGTTGTACCATTCATATAATTTGTAGAATTAGTATTTAGATATAACTTGTGTAAATCATCTAACTTGAAATTTTGAACTGTAGTGATGCTAGGATTTGAAGCCAAGTAAGCACTAATCTGAATCGAAGCATTTCTTGCTAACTCTATAGTTTCTATCTGATTAGTTGTAAATCCATTAATATCTGACATTATATTTTGTGCAATATTAACTTTATTATTTACTTTACTTACGCCAAATTTAGCACAATCATTAACAGGTGTTTCATTACTAGTGTAATAATTACATGCAATATCAGAAATAATAACCGCATTAGCAGGTAATTTTGTACCATTTAAATGAGGAATTAAATTATTAGTTTGCCCTTTAATCAAAGTGCTACTTCTAACACCATTGTAAGGATACTCTGATATTTTTACTGAATTGCTAGATTTAGTAACTTTAGCTAATTTAGGCGTTTGAGCTATATTTACAATATCTGCAAAAATATCTTCACCATTAACAATTACACTGTTTTCTAGTACTAAATTATCAACTAAATTAACTGTAACTTCATCAAAAGCATTAGCATTTTCAACACTTACAGCTTTAATTGTATGCACTCCTGCAGTTAATCCTGTTGTGGTATATACACCATTTTCACTGATAGTACCAACACTAGAGTTACCGCCTTCAATTCCATCAACATACCATTTTACATCTTTAGAGCTTACGCCTTTCAAACTGTAATAAAAATAATAGCTATTACCTATAGGTATAATAACCTCATTTTCTGGGTATAGTGTTAACGTTGGCTTAATAGTTTGTAAGCATAATTTAATTACACTTGAGCTATTAATTGTATCCCATGTGAAATCTTGTGGTTTAATTTCATATTTATTATCAACAGTGTAACTACCTGTTATGCTGGCATTAAATCCAACTGGAAATCCAACACTTTTTGAACCACCTGTAATATAAGTTGCACCACTTCTAGTTGTTAAACCAAAAATGTAACTATCTGGTACAGCTTGTTTAAATGTTGCTGTTACTAAAACACCATCTTTATATAGGTTATTACATGATGTATCGTAAACTTCAACTGTTTTATATACAAGCTTAATTGGATAATCTAAATTCCACCAAGAAAAATGGCTTACACTTCCTTTAACAGATAAACCGCTTGCACTACTAGCATCAGCAATTACAGTGCCTTCGCCTTCCTGCGTCCAGTTACCAGTTTTTTCATTCATTGTCCAAAATGGAACTTTATCCCCAACATTTATTGGTTCGCCTTTGTCATTATATCCACCAAACATAGGGATAGTAATTTCAGCTTGTTTACCGCTGGCAAGTTGTAATTTTTGCCCATTTTGATTAAAGATAAAATCAACCATGCCTAAACTTGCCATGTAACCATCTTCGCCTGTACTTAACTTGATATTTGGATTACCAGGGAAAGAATTTGGCGATTTGTTTGGGTCTAGTACAGTTAAATTAACGTCTATATTACCTGTTACAGTTTTACCTGTTGAGTCTACAAAACTGTCTTTAGCAAATTCTACTGTAGCAGGCCCAACATTTATTTTTGCATTACCGCTACCATCTAATGATACTACAGTTGATGATGTAGGTTTTAATAAATGTAAATGAAAATTTGTATTGCCTGCACTTGAAAACTTACCTAAAGTTTGTACTTGTTTTAAATAACTATCTTTACTTGCAATAATAACTACATCATTATCTTTTTTTACATCTAAACTTGTTTCGCTAATTTTACCGCTTGCATCTGTAGTTGTTGTATTTATAATTGAACCACTTTGGCTAACTTCAACTTTTGCATTTGCTAAAGCAATACCATTTGTGTCATTAACTACACCACTAATTTTTAGTGTAATTTTTGTGTCTGTGTTTGTGTTGTTATCTGTTGATGAAGAATCATCTCCACCGCAACCAGCAAGCATGCTACTACAAAGCACACTCGCTGCAATTGACTTTAATAAAAGCTTAAAATGCATATTTTCTCTCCAATTAATATTATGAGATTCGAGCAGTTAAAGTATAACACATTAGAAAAAAATGCTAAATTTGCTTAAGAAGTCATTTTATGATTTATTATAGTAATGCAATTGCCAATATATATAAAGCAAGCTTCCTATTAATAAAGTAGCACCCGCACTATGCACAAGTCCTGTTGCAATTGGAATAGATAATAAAACGGTGCTAATACCTGTTGTAATTTGTAATAATAAAATAATAAAACTTACTTTAATTAATTTACAGATTTTTTGTGATTTAGCATCACTGAATTTGATAAAATTAAAATAAATTTTAGCATATATTAAACAAAGGCTAATAAAAACAATTAATGCCATGCATCTATGCACAAAATGTATAACAGTTAATGAATTAAAACTAAGAATATCCCCATGATGCGTAAGTCCTAATTCACGCCACATATGAAATGCTTGCTCCCAATGAATTTTACTTACTTGTGGAATATATTTACCACTAATACAAGTTGGAAACTCAGTACAGCCTAGCATAGCGTAATTACTACTTACCCAAGCACCTAAGCAAATTTGTAGAGCAACTAGAGCTATGCCTAAAATTATCAAATTGCGATAAGTATCTATACTACTAAAATTATCTGAATTACTAATATTGGTATTAGTCATGTAATTATTTTTTTGAATGCAGTATAAGCTAAAAATTGATAGAATAAATATAATCGCTAAAACCAAATGTGTTGATACAATTATCGGTTGTAATTTTAATGTAACAGTCCAAGCTCCAAAAGCACCTTGTAGTAGAATTAATCCTAAAATAATTAAAGTATGGTATGGTTTAATTACTAATTGCTTACGATATTTAAAAACCAAAATATTTAGTATGATAATTAAAAATCCAACCATAGCTGCAATGTAGCGATGAATCATTTCTATCCATGCTTTCATGCTTGTTACAGCACCATTTGGCGACAATTTTTCTGCAATATCAATATGATAATCAGCACTAAATGGATTTGATTTTGCAAAACACCCTGGCCAATCAGGGCAACCTAAACCAGAATCAGTTAATCTAGTAAAAGCACCAAAAACAATTAAATCAAATGTAATAAATGTTATCAAAGCAGTAAAATACATGATTTTATGCTTAGGGCTTGCTCCTTTATACTTTCTAATAAAAAGATATAAAGGTAATAATGCACATGTTATTACTATGAGAGAAAGCTTTATATACAGCATATTTATATTTTTTGATTTAATTTAATTATTAATAATTTATGGTTTTATCCAATTTTTAACCAATTCTTGACCATTTTAATAATTTACTTAAATCCTTTATCATGCCTTTAGGCTCATGTTCTTTGGTATAGTACATCATTAAATGTTGATTTGGGTCTATTAAATAAATATTATCTGTATATTTATCTTTTTGGGATATATGTAGTAGTTTTTCAATATCTGTTTTGCTTTTTTCATCTACTCTAATAAATTTTACCGCAGCTAAATAATCGTTATATGCCCTTGTAATTGTAGGGTCAATATCTTTATTATCCATAATTAGCCATACAGGCACAATGCGATTAGCTTCTTTACCTTGGCTATTACGTAGCTGACGAATGATAAATAAACGCTTTGCACATTCTTCATTACACTCTGCACTACCTGCAATTACTAAAAGCCATTTTCCTTTTAATTCTTGTAAATTGTTTGCTGAATTAATAGTACTTTCCATTTTTATGGTTGATATTACAGGTATATCTTTCTGTGGACTAATCAAAACACCATGATTATTTTTTGCAGTTGGTTTAAATACATAATAAGCCAAGTAGCTTGCTATAACTGGCGTTAAGCATACTAATAGCATTATTATCATTGTAGTTTTTGGATTACTTTTTTTCATAAAATAGCATCAAATATGATTATATATTATAATATTATGACCATATTTTTACAATTGAAGTAAATGTTATTTGAAATTTCTGAACCAAATGAATCTGCAAATCCTCATGAAAAAACCTATGCTATTGGTATAGACCTTGGAACTACACATTCTTTAGTGGCTTGCATGCGTAATGGTGCTGTAGATGTTTTAGTTGATGAAAGTAATAATAGCCTTATTCCATCTGCGGTATATATTGATGAAAATGATAATATTTTTATCGGAAATAATGCTTTAGAATTTTTGAATGAACAGGATAAATCAGCTTACGTATTTACTTCATTTAAGCGTTTTATGGGTAAAAATATCTCTGATTTTAAAGATGATAATATTAAATATCATATAAATAATACAGAAAATTCTAATAGCATTATCAATTTTAAAAACTCTAGACAAGAAAATATTAATCCTGTTCAATTATCTGCCCATATTTTATCTTATTTAAAAGATATAGCAGAAAGCACTATGACAGGCACATTAGTAGGTGCAGTAATTACAGTTCCAGCATACTTTAATGATGCACAAAGACAAGCAACAAAAGATGCAGCAAAAATTGCAGGAATTGAAGTTTTAAGACTAATTAACGAGCCAACTGCGGCTGCCTTAGCTTATGGCTTAGATAATAATACACAAGGCTACTTTGCTGTATATGATTTAGGTGGTGGAACTTTTGATATATCAATATTAAATGTACAAGATGAAGTGTTTGAAGTAGTTGCCACAGCAGGACATACGAGCTTAGGTGGAGATGACTTTGATACTAATTTAGCAAAACATATTTTATCTACATTTAACATTAGTATTACCAATATTAGCAATACTGAATTTGATAGAATAAAGCTTATTGCAAAAAATATTAAGCATAGTATAACTAATGTTAATAAATTTAATACAATAATTGATGTTAATTATATTGATGATAAAGATAGCAATACTATTACTAATCAAATTAATAAAGAATATACTTTCTCAATTACTCAAGATGAGTTTGCACAAATTAATCATAATTTAATTACACAAACTATAAATCTTTTCAATCAAGCAATTAAAGATGCAAAAATTGAGATAGAAGAATTGCAAGGCATAATTTTGGTTGGTGGCTCAACTCGCATGCCATGCATTCAACAGATGTTAGAAAAAATCTTACCAAGTAAAATTTTTACCAATTTAAATCCAGATGAAGTTGTAGCAATTGGTGCAGCTCGCCAAGCTCATATGTTAAGTAAAGGCAGTGATGATTGGCTGTTACTTGATGTTGTTCCACTATCTTTAGGTATTGAAACCATGGGCGGATTAGTTGAGAAAATCATAGAACGTAATAGCACTATACCAATTGCAAAGGCACAAGATTTCACTACGTATCAAGATGGTCAAACAGCAATGAAATTGCATGTACTGCAAGGAGAAAGAGAAAAAGTTGAGGATTGTCGCTCACTTGGCACAGTAATACTAGGCGATATACCGCCAATGGTTGCAGGAATGGCAAAAGTTCGAGTTACTTTTAATATCGATGCAAATGGTATTTTAACTGTAAGTGCGAATGAACAAATAAGTGGCACAAATACAAAAATTGAGATAGAGCCAAGCTACGGCTTAAGCGAAGAACAAATTTTAGATATGCTACAACAAAGCTTTAAAAATGCAGAACAAGATATTCAATATCGCATGTTTAAAGAAGAAGAAGTAAATGCAAATCAATTAATTTATGCTTGTGAACAAGCTTTAATTAAAGATAATAATCTACTGAATAGCAAAGAGTTAAATTTAATTAATTCTTCCATTCAATTGCTAAATCTTGCTATACAAAAATATAGTAATAGTAATGATAGCGATGGATTAAAGCAAGCAAATCAAGATTTTTCAGAGAGTACACAATTTTTTGCAGATAAACGCATGAATAAAGCAATTATGCAGGCAATTGCAGGGAAAGATGTAAATAAAATATAATAAAAAATATAAATTTACATAACTTACCCCCTCACAATAAGCAATATAAAACTTACTAATAAAATTATGATTAAATAATGATGATTAGTATTTTAATTTATAAATACTATAAATTTTAGCATAGACAGAATATTACTTATTGTGAGGGGGTAAGTTACATAAATTTTATATTGGGTATTATAATATCAACTAAATAAGCTTTTTATATATATCCATATACCCATCACACATCTGCTCAACTTTGAATAATTTATTAAACCTATCTAATGCACCTGTAGATAAATTCTTGGTTAGGCTTGGGTTATTATATAAATTATCCATAGCTTCTCTTAAATGTGAAGGGCTATCTGCTGGAATTATTAATCCTGTTTGATTATGTTGATTGATATAGCTCATTCCAGCACCTATCTCACAGCTTATCATTGCTTTGCCATGCATTGCTGCCTCTAACAACGAAATACCAAAAGCCTCAGTGCGGATATGCGAAGGAAATACAAAAGCATAACACATATGAAGTAAGATATTTTTATCTTCATCTGATACTTCGCCTAAAAATATCAAATTATCTAAATTTAAACTTTGTGCTTTTTCTTTTAAATCATTTTCTAAAGGACCTTTACCAGCAATTACTATCTTATATTGAGCATTTTTTGCCGCTTCCAGCAAGATATGTAAACCTTTATAGTATCGAAGTACACCTACAAATAAAAAAAACGGCTTACTACCAATTAAATTATTCCAATAATGAATTTTAGCTATATTTTGTGTAGATGTTAAATCTAATTCTAATTTTGGTATGCCAATTGGAACAACAGCTGTTTTTTGTTTATATTGTTGAAGTATTTCACTTGAACTTAAGTAATTTGGTGATGTACACACAATTTTATCTACACTACGTAAAAATGCATGCATTAATGGTGTGTAAACTTTGAGTAAATGCTTTTGTTTAATAATATCTGCGTGATATGTCAAAACAGTTGGCTTTTTTGTAAAACTTAAAAAATGTAAAACATCAGCAAATGGCCATGGAAAATGATATTGAATAATATCTACTTTTTTAGCAAGCTTTAAGAAAATTGGAATAGCAGATAATGACATACCTGTAGAGGCGTATTCCAAATTTAGATGTGCATAATTAACTTTGTGGTTAGCTACTTTTTCAGTGTAACTTTTATCTTTACTTAAACTTAATACTTGAGATTCTACACCATATTTTGATAATCCCTCACATAATTGGTATATCATTTGCTCAATGCCACCAATGCTATGCGGGTAATATGTTTTAAATACGTGTAAAACTTTCATATTTTATTTAGTTAAATAGTATTTTTAATATTA
>JBJOQB010000132.1:0-7217 GCA_046050125.1 Pseudomonadota bacterium | reverse complement strand
TTTACTCGCAAAACTAAGATTATATCTCGTTCAGAACAAATGGTAGAACTAAGCATGAAGTTATGGGTTAACATTAATAAACCTGATGAATTTAACAAATTTCAGACTATCTTATGCTCAGCTCTCTTTAAATAACGCTCTCTCAAATCTTTCTGTTACACATATCATAAAAAACAAATATACAATTTTCTTTTAGATATACACTAAGGTATGCTATAATTACATGTTTTATAAAATCTAAAGCGTGGAAATTATGGATACCAATTTCGCCAAAGAAACTATCGGAATTTCTTTAGAAGAAGAAATGCGTCGTTCATATCTTGATTATGCAATGAGTGTAATTGTAGGTAGAGCGTTACCAGATGTAAGAGATGGTTTGAAACCAGTGCATAGGCGAGTATTATATGCAATGTATGAATTAAACAATGATTACAATAAAGCATATAAAAAATCAGCACGTATTGTCGGCGATGTAATTGGTAAATATCACCCACATGGTGATACAGCTGTTTATGACACAATCGTGCGTCTAGCCCAAAAATTTTCCCTACGCTATCCACTAGTAGATGGGCAAGGTAACTTTGGTTCTGTTGATGGCGATGCAGCCGCCGCCATGCGTTATACTGAGGTTAGATTATCAAAAGTTGCACATCAATTATTAGAACATTTAGACCAAGAAACCGTAGATTTTCTCCCGAACTATGACGGTAGCGAGCAAGAGCCAAGCATTTTACCTGCAAATTTACCTAATTTGCTAATTAATGGTTCATCTGGTATTGCTGTTGGTATGGCTACAAGTATTCCACCACACAATATCAATGAAGTAATCAATGCATGTTTATTATTACTACGTAATCCAGATTGCTCAATTGAAGAATTAATTGATTGTATTCCTGCCCCTGACTTTCCAACAGGAGCATTAATTTATGGCGTAAGTGGGATTAAAGAAGGCTACCGTACAGGGCGTGGACGTGTAGTAATGCGTGCAAGATTACATGTAGAAGATTTAGACAAAGGTCAAAGACAAGCAATCATCATTGATGAATTGCCATACCAAGTAAATAAACGTAATTTGCTTGAAAAAATTGCTGAATTAGTAAATGAAAAACGCATAGAAGGTATTAGCGATATACGTGATGAATCTGACCAATCTGGTATGCGTGTGGTATTAGAATTGAAAAAGGCAGTAATTGCAGATGTAGTGATTAATCATTTATATAAAAACACTCAATTACAAGATAGCTTTAGTATTAATATGGTTGCCTTAGCTGATGGACAACCAAGATTATTAAATATAAAACAAATTATTGAATACTTTTTACTACATAGAAGAGAAGTAATAACAAGAAAAACAAAGTTTGAATTAAAGAAAGCCAAAGAAAGGTCGCATGTATTAGAAGGTTTAGCGGTTGCTTTAGCTAATATTGATAGATTTATTGAAATTATTAAGGGTTCTACAACGCCGAATCTAGCTAAACAACAATTATCTGAAAAAGGTTGGTTATCTGGTTTAGTACAAACAATGCTATCAAAAGTAGAGAAATATACGAATATTGGTTTACAACAAGACGGTAGCTATGTGTTATCTGAAAATCAAACTGAACAAATTCTACAAATGCGTTTGCAAAGATTAACTGCAATTGAGCAACAAAAAATTATTGATGAATATCAGCAAATTATGTTAAAAATTAGCGATTTAGAAGATATTCTTGCTAACGCACAACGTGTAACTGATATTATTTCAAATGATTTACAATTATTAACAACTAATTTTGGTGATGCACGTAGAAGTGAAATAGTTATTGATACAAGTGAAATTAATATTGAAGATTTAATTATACCTCAAGATATGGTTGTAACATTGTCTCATTCTGGCTACATAAAAACACAGCCTGTAACTGAGTACCGTGTACAACGTAGAGGTGGACGTGGAAAACAAGCAACTAACACAAAAGAAGACGATTGGGTAAACACGTTATTAATGGCACATAGCCATGATACTATTTTATGTTTTTCAAATAAAGGTAGGTTACATTGGTTAAAAGTGTATGAATTACCTCAAGGCTCAAGGATTAGCCGTGGCAAACCAATTAATAATTTACTAAACTTACAAGAAGATGAAAAAATCACAGCGATTTTACCAACAACAGATTTTGATGAAAGTAAATTTGTAGTAATGGCAACAGCAATGGGTACAATTAAGCGCTGTGCTTTATCTGATTTTAGACATCAACGCCGTGCTGGTGTAATTGCAATTAATTTAGAAGATAATGATTACTTAGTTGGTGTAGCAATTACAGATGGAACAAATGATGTAATGTTATTCAATAGTGATGGTAAAACTATACGTTTTGCAGAAGAAGAAGTAAGATGCATGGGTAGAACTGCAAAAGGTGTAATTGGTATGAAGCTACCTGAAGAAAATCAGTATATTATTGCCATGTTAGTTGCAGGAAGCACGGAAGAAATAGAACAAACTGGCTTATCTTTTGTGTTAACAGCAACAGAAAATGGCTATGGTAAAATTACACATATTAGCGGATATACAAAACACCATAGAGGTGGTCAAGGCATGAAATGTATGACATCAAGTGCTAATAATAAGGTAGTGGCTGCTACTTTAGTATCTAAAGAAGATGATATTATGCTATTAACTGATGGTGGCGTAATGGTTCGTACAAATGTTGCTCAAATTAGAGAAACAGGCAGGTCAGCAAAAGGTGTAATTCTAATTAACGTAGATGAAAATACAAAATTAGCTATGTTACAAAGAATTGCAGATAAAGATACTGATTTAGAGGAGCAAGTTTAAAATAACTATAAATACCTATAAATCTAAATATTTTTTATTGGTACATACTTCTTTAACTCTCGAATATCAAAAGCTAAGTTACTATAAAGCTAGCTTAGCTTAATTTGCAAAGTGATAATATGATACATACTCAAAAAAAAGGCATTATATATTTAATTGTTGCACCTTCTGGAGCTGGTAAGTCATCGCTAGTAAAAGCACTATTAGACAAAAATGAAAATATTGATTTATCTATATCTTACACGACACGTGCTATGCGTAATGGAGAACAAAATGGTAGAGAATATAATTTTGTTAGCACTCAGCAATTTGAAGATATGCAAGCAAATAATCAATTTATAGAATTTGCTAAAGTGCATGGCAACTACTATGGCACAAGTAGGGTATGGCTAGAGCAAGAACTTCAACAAAATAAACAAATTTTGCTAGAAATTGATTGGCAAGGTGCAAGTCAAATTAAACAAATTTTTGAACATATTACAAATGTAGTTTATATATTTATACTACCACCAAGTATAGATGAATTAAAAAATAGGCTAATTTCACGTGGTCAAGACAGCGATGAAGTTATACAAACTAGGATAGCAGGCGCTAAACACGAAATAGTGCATGCTGTAGATGCTGATTATATTGTAATTAATAAAGATTTTAATATTGCATTAGAAAGCTTACTTGGAATAACAAAAACAGCTGTTTTAATGTCAAGTATTCAATTAGAAAATAACAAAGAATTAATGTCTGGCTTGGGGATTTATTAAAATTTACATTTTTAGTTTATATAAGCTAACTATTTAGATAGATTCTTAGTTAGCCTATAATTATTATTTATAATAAATTTAGATTTTACTCAGCATGATACTTTTGTAATATCTCAACTTCTTCTTTAGAGCCAAGCATAACTGAAACTCTTTCATGCAACATAGTTGGCTCAATATCTAAAATACGTTGCTTGCCATTAATTGACATGCCTCCAGCTTGCTCTACTAAAAAACTCATTGGGTTTGCTTCGTACATTAAGCGTAATTTACCTGCCTTATGTGGCTCTCTTTTATCCCATGGATATAAAAACACACCACCTCTTGTTAAAATGCGATGTACATCAGCAACCATTGATGCAACCCAACGCATATTAAAGTTTTTACCTCTAACACCTTCATCGCCTTCTAAACATTCATCAACATAACGTCTTACAGGTTTATCCCAATGACGCATATTTGACATATTTATAGCAAATTCTTTTGTACTATTTGGTATTTTTACATTATCTCTAGTTAAGATAAAGCTTCCAAGGTCTCTATCTAAAGTAAACATATGAACACCATCGCCAATTGTTAAAACAAATATAGTTTGTGGTCCATAAATTGCATAACCTGCAGCAACTTGCTTATTTCCCGATTGGAAAAAATCCTTTTCGCTTACTTTTTCATCTGTTGTATTATCTCGTTTTAATACAGAGAAAATTGTACCAATTGAAACATTAACATCAATATTAGACGAGCCATCTAATGGGTCAAATAGCAGTAAGTAACCACCTTGAGGATAATAGTTAGGAATTTCATAAATATGTTCCATTTCTTCAGATGCCATAGCAGACAAATGCCCACCCCATTCATTTGCTTCTAACAAAACCTCATTTGCAATTACATCTAGTTTTTGCTGTGTTTCGCCTTGTACATTATCAGAGCCTGCTGAGCCAAGAATATTTGCTAAAGCACCTTTATTTACATTATATGCAATATTTTTACATGCTCTTGCAACAACTTCAATTAAAAATCTTAATTCAGAAGGTATTTTACCTTGATGTTGAGCTTGTATTAAGTAACGAGATAAACTAATTTTACTCATAATTATTTATGATTTTCCTGTATTTATTAATAACAGATTGTAGCATAAGATAATTTTTATTTAAATAAAATTAAATAGCAAATAAAGCCAAATTTATATAAATATTCATTATCTTAATCACTGTAAAAACCTTAATAATTTTAAGAACTAAATTTTAAAAAAGTTTGCATTGCATAATTTATAGTCTTTACATGTATAGCTTATACATAGTAAAGTATGATATACATATGATATTATCACATCAAGCAATTAATAAACTAATCAAAATGATAATTATGCTAATTAAAAAACATCTAAATAAAATATCCAACATAAAAAGCTTATTATTTTATGCTACATGTATTCTAACATCTTTCATGCTTTCAGGCTGTGCAAATTTACTACCAGAAAGTGTTAATATTTCACAAGAAACAATGCAGAAAAAACTTAGCGAGCAGTTTCCAAAAAATAAAACTGTACTTTCAATCTACCAAGTTACATTAACAAATCCAAAGCTCACACTTGAAGAATCAACAAATCGTGTAAAAATATCAATTGATACTCAAATCAATAGCTCAATTATGCAAACAATCCAAGGAAATATTCAATTTTCATCTAAACTAGTACTAGATGATAAAAAACAAAATATTTTACTTAAAGAACCAACAGTTGATGATTTTTATATAAAAGATAATCAAAAATTTTCTGTAAATAATATTTTACTACCTGCTTTAAAAGTTGGAGTATCTGGAGTGTTGGATATGCACCCTGTATATGCAATAAAGCCAGAAGAACTAACATTTCTAGGCATGAAACTTGAACCAATTGATATAGTTGTCAAACATAATGGAATGGATATTAAAATCCAAGCAAAATAATTCTAAAGTAATATAAATATTAAAACATAAATAAAAATGATAAACATATTAGATACAAATGACTACAAATGCATATTAGCAAATATTAATCATAATGTTTTACACATTCGACTAAATCGACCTGAAGCTAAAAATGCAATAAACTCTGTTTTAGCTAGCGAATTGAAAGATATATTAGAATTTGCTAGTGGAGATGATGAAATTCACACTGTATTGCTAGATGGTGGAGCTAAAGTTTTCTCTGTAGGTGCAGATTTAAAAGAAGTTCAAACTATGACTAAAGAATTAGCCATACAAAATAATTTTTTGTCTGATTGGGATAGTATAGCTAAATTTGATAAGCCAATAATTGCATGTGTTAATGGCTATGCATTAGGTGGTGGCTGTGAGCTAGCTTTAATGTGCGATATAATTATTGCTGGTAGTGATGCAAGTTTTGCTCAACCAGAAGTAAAGGTAGGATTAATCCCAGGAGCAGGCGGCACACAATATTTAGCAAAATCTGTAGGTAAGGCTCAAGCAATGGATATCTGCCTAAGTGCGAAATTAATTACTGCATTTGAAGCTGTCAATATGGGAATTATATCAAGAGTATCTGAAGCTGAAAATGCATTTGTTGAGGCTATGGAAGTTGCTCGTACAATTGCCAGCTATCCTTTAACCGCAGTGATAGAAATTAAAACACAAATAAAAAACAGCTTTAATACAAGCCTACAAAGCGGTTTAGAAAGTGAAAGACAAGCATTTTATAACAGGCTAGATAATGAAGATGCTAAAGAGGGAATTTCGGCATTTATTCAAAAAAGAGCAGCAGTATTTAGTCATAAGTAAAAAAAATATTGTAATAATAACAAAATTATTGATATGAATTCAGATAAACATAGTATATTATCCATTTTGTATATTGTATGCATGCTACAGTACATACTTTGTGGCATTTTATTGGTACTTAAATATAAATATGATTTATCTAAAAATAAAGATAATAATAACTTAAAAATTAGTTATAGTTCTTTTTTTAGCATAAAAAAATTTGATATCATATCAATTCCTATAATTTCATCTTGGCTAATTCATGCAGTTTGTATAATTTTTCCATGGATTATATATGGAATATATTTTGGCATAGGTCATGTGCTTTCAATTATATCTTGGGTTGGATTAGGCTTGTACTTATGCGAAAAAAGACACCCTAATATGCATACAATGCAATTTATCATGATATGTATGAGTGCATTTTGTGTTAGTTTGCCTTACTTATTTAGCGGAAATACAATTCTTGATTTATCGATTGATGTAAATACATTAACTCAACATAGTAAAATTTTATATGATAATTTTTATATATTCTTATTGCATTTTCTTTGCATGAATATTACATATGCGATATTAATTTGGATTTGCGTGCATATCTTCATTATGATTTCCTTAGAAAAAAATCTACATAATCCGCAACAACATACTTATAAATTTTTGCATAAATGCCCGCCATTACTGCATATGCAATCTATTTTAAAGCAAAGATTATATGTTTTATGGTATTTTATGACTTTTGTTATAATTACAGGGATATATTTATGGGTCAAAGAAGACTTATCATATATTACCCATAAAATTATTTTTTCATTATGCTCATGGGTACTATTTTTAGTATTTTTATATAAAAAATACAAAAGCGGAATAAGTAGCAAAAAAACTATGTA
>JBJOQB010000131.1:0-9643 GCA_046050125.1 Pseudomonadota bacterium | reverse complement strand
AGCAAAATATGAGAATAGCAAATCCAATCTACGATACATTTTTTAAGTATATGATAGCAAATGTAGAAGTTGCTAAGTATATTATTGAGAATTTACTAGATAAAAAAGTAGTAAAACTTCAGCCAATACAACAGGAGAAGGTAATTCATGGCATAAAAGAATTAAGGATTATTCGCTATGATTATTCATGCACAATTCAATTAGATGATAAAACAGAAAGAAGCATAATAGTAGAATTACAAAAAAGCGAAAATCAGTTAGATGTAGGAAGATTTAGAAATTATTTAGCAAAACATTATAAAGAAGAAAGTGTTTTAGCTAATGGTAATACTGATTATTTACCCATTATTGCAATTTACTTTTTAGGATTTAATTTAGAACACACAAACCCATTTATCAAAGCAGAATGTAATTTAATAGATTTAAATAATCATGAATTAATTACTCAAGATAAAGATGAATTTATTGAAAAGCTAAGCCATGATATTTATTTAGTCCAAATTAATCGTATCAAAAAAGAAGCTACAGATAAATTAAGCCAAATATTTAGCATGTTTAATCAAAATTATAAAGTAGAACATGATTATAAATATAAAGATGCAGTGTTAGATATTCCTGATGATAAAATCCTAGCAGAAAATAAAAACATCTTTTTACATTTACATCATATGTTAGATAGTTCAGATGTGATGGACGATTTTGAAGAAGCGGTAAGAGTTAATAAAATTATTAATAATGAGCTTTTAGAGGGTGAAAAGAAGGGGAAGGCTGAAGGAATTGCTGAAGGAGCGTTAAAAACTAAGTTGGAAATAGCCAAAAAAATGCTATCTCGAAATATACTGATTGAATATATAGTTGAGGATACAGGGCTTACTAAAGAGCAAATACAAAGCTTAATATAGTTTTAGAGATTTACTTTATGTAACTTACTTACAATCATTTCATACCTGACAAGGCAAATATCCATAATTTATGTTTACTGGATTCCCGTATACATAGGAATGGCATTAAACTATCTTTTATCTATTTATATTTAAGATTCTCAAAAACTTAAATTAAAAAAATCATTTTGAATATGCTACACTGATAATTAGACATATAAAATATTGCTAAATTAGCATAAGGCAAACATGCAACAATGGATTTATCATATTATTAAAAAATATATCTCGCCAATTTGGATAAAACAGGATATTTTAAAGTACTTGTTTATTATTCCATTATTGGGGATTAGTTTTTTTGTATTTACGGTAATTTTGGTTTTATACACATTGCAAAATGTCGATAAAAAGAATCAAGAAGCCTTATTATACCGTGATTTACCATGGCTTAATCATAAAATACTAACTCATGTACAAAATAATGAGCAACAAATTAAAACTATTGCACAAAATGTTAAACCATTTTTCTATGATGATGCTGCATTTCAAGAGCTTACAAGGCAATTTCTAAAAAGTCATAGCGAAATAATTGGAGTATATAAACTTAATCATAATTATCAAGTTGATTGGTCGTTACCTGCAACAAGTATTGATATTGAGGATATGTTTAATAGTTATAATGATAAGCCAATTCGTGAAATTATTACTGCTGTTGATGCAAGTTATAAAACACAACAACCGCAATATTTTGTGGTGCATAATTTCTTTAAAAAGAATTACATAATTATGCAAATTCCACTTACCCAAGGAAGTGATTTTGTGGGAAGTGTTAGCGTGATTTATTCTCCAACCAAACTTATGAATATGTTTGTAAGTTATGATTTAATCAAAAATTATCATATTGGCTTAATTGATAATACAAATTCCATATGGTTTTCTACTAATCAAAAAATTAAAGACTTTGAAGCAAACAGCCATATTATTCCATTTTCAGTTACTCCAAGTAAATTAAGCTTAAAAGGTACACGTTATTTATTTCAATCCAATTTTTTTAATAATAGTTTGGTGTGGATTATTATTGTTTTATCCTTTTTTGTGATTTGGAGTTTATATTTATTATGGCGTTATATGTACCGTCATATTGAAAATCAAAGATTACTCCTTGCTGAAAGTGCGTTTCGTAAAAGCATGGGTGATTCAATTTTAGTAGGTATGCGTGCAATTGATATGCAAGGTAAAATTAGCTATGTAAATCCTGCATTTTGTAGAATGACGGGCTTTAGCGAGTTTGAACTGTTAGAAACATCTTCGCCTTTTCCTTACTGGCCACAAAGTGATTATAAAGAACTATATCATATATTTGTGAATTTAATTGAGGGTAAAACGCCTGCTGAAGGTGTAGAAATTCGCTTACAACGTAAAGATGGTAGTATATTTTATGTAAGAATGCATGCCTCGCCTTTAATGGACGGTAATGGTAGCCAAATTGGTTGGCTGAATTCAATTATTGATGTTACAGATTCAAAACGAGCAAGGGAAGAATTAGCCTCGGCACATCGTCGTTTTATGACTGTAGTTGAAAGCCTTGAGGTAGCTGTTTCTGTAATTATGTTAGAAGATGGAGATTTTTTATTTTACAATCGCTATTATTCACAATTATTTGGCATAACAAACGATGCACATTTATTCTTAGCTAAATCACCAAAAACTAAAAGACCACAACTCACAGCAATTGATTGGCTAAAAAATATTATGCCAAATCTTGATTACGACTATAGCTATGAAGAAATATACTATGCTCCTAATAATAAATGGTTTAATATTCGTACATATCCAATACAATGGGTAGATGGTCGTATTGCACAAATGATGATAGCACTTGATATTACACCGATTAAAAATGCTCAAGAACAAGCAAAAATTAATGAAGAAAAATGGCATTTTGCCAATCGTGTAAGTAATATGGGAGAAATGGCTTCATCTCTGGCACATGAATTAAATCAACCCCTAACAGCGATTACAAATTATTGTAATGGGATAATTGATAGGTTAAAACAGGAAAATATTATTTTACCAAGTAATATTTTTAATGCATTAGAAAAAACCTCAAATCAAGCCGTAAAGGCAGGGGGAATTATCAAGCGTTTACGTAGCTTTGTTAGTAAAAGCCAACCTAAAAAGCAATTTGAAGATATTACCAATATCGCCAAAGAAGCTATTGCTTTAATTGGATTTACCATTCAACAGAATAATATCAAACTAAAATTAGATGTAAAAACAAATCTACCGCATATTTTAGTGGATAGAATTTTAATTGAACAAGTGCTAGTAAACCTACTCAAAAATGCAATTGAAGCCAATTTAAGCACCGTACAAACTAATCAAACACAGCAAAAATCAAATGTAACTTTGCATATTTATGAATCATCTTTTGAATCACAAAACAGTGATGATATATCTTACAATCTTGTGTATAACAACAAACCAACCATAGTAATTGATGTGATTGACGAAGGCTGTGGTATAGCTGAAGATGTCAAAGACAAAATTTTTGATGCTTTTTTTACAACTAAAAATCAAGGCATGGGCATGGGTTTGAATATATGCCGTTCGATTATTGAAAGCCATCATGGTAGTTTAACTGTGGAAAATAATCTACAAAAAGGCTGTACTTTTAAAATTATATTACCCTTATCTACCAATATAGATATAGAATAAAAACATAACAGCCAAATTTATTTAATTGGATAACACCATACTACAATCAAATAGATTTGCTATTAATGTAATAAATTTCAACTTATAAAGCATAAAAATGAAAACTATCATATACATAATTGATGATGATGATGCAATTTGTGATTCCCTACAATGGCTACTTGAAGGCTGGGGACACACCGTAAAAGCATGTTCATCAATTCAATCATTTTTTTCTAATTATGAAGACAAGTATCCAAGTGCTTTACTGTTAGATGTTCGCTTAAATGGTGAAACAGGAACTGATTTACAAGATATTTTAATCGAACGTGGCTACAAAATACCCATAGCATTTATCACAGGGCATGGCGATGTGCCAATGGCAGTAACAGCCCTTAAAAAAGGTGCAATTGATTTCGTACAAAAGCCATTTGAAAATGATACGATAAAAGCTGTTGTAGAAAAACTGATTGAAAAAGCTCCTGAATACTACAAAAAGCAAAAAGATATTAAAGTATTAGATAATTTAACTACTCGTGAAAAACAAGTTTTAGAAGGAATTGTAAAAGGATTACTGAATAAGCAAATTGCAGGCGATTTAAATATTTCAATTAAAACTGTTGAAGCTCATCGAGCAAACATCATGAATAAATTAAAGGTAAATGGAGTAGCTGATTTAGTAAAATTTGTGATGCAAAATGATTAAATATATAATTATATTATAATAAAACTTAATAATATAAAATATATTTCATGCATTTAGTAAAGAATAAAACAGGTCAAGTAATACACACACCAAATTGAAACAAGAGCAAAGAAAAAAACATGTATAATATGCAATGTGCCTTTCAAAACACGCCCACTTACAAAACGACATTTGGAGAATACAACTGAATTAAAACTAGTATTTGAACATGGCGAAGTGTTACCAAACAGTTCGATTGTAGTACATAAAGATGATGAGCATAAAAAAGCAATTATATCAGCTGTTGAAAAGGCTAGTAATGAAACTACAACTGCGTTTAATGGCTTTCATTCTGGGCATGAATCCGAAGTTTATATAGAAAAAATCAAGAAAGGCTTAACCAAGTAAGCTGAATAATGAAAGTCAAAAGTATATTATTTTAACTTTCATTAGTATTAAACTAGATAATTAGAAGTATTAAAAGTACTAAAAACTTTCAATAAATTTCTGGTCATGATACTGCAAAGGAACTTCAATCAAAATTGGTTTTGATGTATCACGGTTTTTAATTGCAAGCTCTAAATCTTCAACATTACTAACCTTAACACCTTTAATTCCATTAGCTTCAGCTAATTTTGCAAAATCAACAGGAGCAAATTTTAGAATTTCTGGATTATCTTTATTACCTTTTTTCTGGTATCTATCGATTAAATCAAAACTGCTATTATTTAAAACTAAAATTACCATCGGCAAATTATATCTTGCTACTGTTTCTAAATCCCCACTACCTGAATGAAATCCACCATCGCCACATATCATAAATACTTCTTTTTGTGGGTACATAATCTTAGTAGCAACAGCTGAAGGCAATCCAAATCCAAATGAAGATAAGGCAGCATCAACTAAGAAAATTTGACTTCGCTTAAATTTACCAAACAGTATTGCATGATGTCGGTAATATCCAATATCACTAATTAAAGCACCATTTTCATCTAGCGTTTTATTAATCACATGCACAACATCACTAGCACCAATAAAACCATTATTTAAAGGCGTATGGCAAATTTCATGTTTTAAATCTTTAAGCCAATTACAAGCATCATTTATGTAATCTTGCTTCGGCTTCATGCTATTAGATAATTTATCATTGAGTAAATTCATGATATCACTAATGTCTGCCTTGATTTTTACAGTAGGATTATATAAAAAATGGTACTCGCCAACCAAAGAAATGTCGATGATTATTTTATCTTTGCCTCGTTTCCATACAATCGGCGGGATATCATCAGCACACTGATATCCAATGTTTAAAATCACATCAATATCATTCATTATTTTATCAAGGCAATTTGGCGATTCAAGTATGCCGTCCATATAGCAACTACCCGAACCTAAATTTAGCTTATGTTCGTAAGGTAAAACACCATATGCATTTGCACTGCTTAATAATGGGATATTAAAATCTTCACAAAATTTAGCAATACTATCCTGTGCATTTGCTCTAATTGCTTCATTACCAACTAAGCATAAAACATTAGCATTAGATTTAATAATTGAAATAGCTTGCTCAATATTTTGCTTAAAAATATCTTCATTGAGTAAATCAATTCTTTTTTGATTTAATTTGCGAGCAAAATCAAGATTAAACTTATCATTTCTAGCTAAAATATCATTTTCAATAAACTCATGAAATAAATTAACAGGTATGCTCAAATGCACAGGACCTTTTGGCTCTGTCATCATTAAATTAAATGCTTTATCTAGTACTTCTGGAAACTCAGTCGATGATTGCAATTCATATGACCATTTAGTAATGCTTTCAAAAATGTGTTGTTGGTTAACGCATTGATGTGTTTTATTATAATTTAAAATATTTTGTTCAACTTGTGCTGAAACTAACAACATTGGCGAAAAGCTAGCATAAGCACCTGCACAGGCAGTTACCATATTTGTAGCACCTGGCCCTAAAGTACAAAATGCAACTTGTGGCTTATTTGTAATTCTTGCTGCAGCATCTGCCATTACACCTGCATTAAATTCTATACGAGCCGTAATGTAGTTTATGCTTGTATTTTCATTAAAAGCTATGTCTGCGTTTTCTCTCCCCGGTATACCAAAAACATCAGTAATGCCTTTATTAGATAAATAATCTAATAAATATTGTGCTAAGTTTATTTTCATTTTTCTATACTGTATTAATTTTATTTTTTTATTTAGATTTTTGCTTAGTTTTTTGTAATTGCAGGTCTTTAAAATACTTATTATATTTCAAAATATTAGATTCATACTCTAAAAACGCATTTTTTACATTTTCATTTTTGCTTGATAATTCAACATTATTATTGTATAAATTAACAACATCACTCAATGCCTGCTTTAAAATGTTATCGCATAATTTTATCCCATGTATATTTCCATATCCTTCTACAACTTGCTTTGCATAACCTTTTAGAGTAAAGCATCTTATTTCAATTGTACCTAATTTTGCATATGTAATTAGATTAAATATAGTATAACGTTGTGTATACTTTTGATGAGCTTTTTTATGGCGATTTTGTACTACATTCATAATATCTTCAATGCTTTTTGCTGATGATATTGTAGATATAAAATCTAAACGACTATTTATATTTTCTGCAAAAGGAATATAATCACATTCATTATCACCATGAGCAACTTTTGCAAAAATATCCCAATATCTCACAAAATAAATTAAAATTCTCTTTATAATTTCGATATGAAATAATTTATTACTAATCGATAAGCCATATTTCTCAGGCTCAAGTTGCTTAATTCCAATATGAATATGGTCATCTCCTCCTAACTTTGTTACACCATGCAATTGCAAAAATTGTTGAGCACAAAATAAATTTTGCATATCGTGAGTATGGCGAATAATTTTAGTTTTCATCTCCATTTTTAGATAATTATCTGGCACATCTAAAGCTAAATCTTGCCCGAAATCCATGTTAAATACATGATTAACGATATGTTCAACTTTATATGTATATGAAATTGGTTTCCAATATAAACGAGAACACTCACTTTCAAATCCATATTGACCAAGAATATCTTGTTTTAGCAATTCAGGTAAAAAATCTTGTACAAATAGCTTAAATTTATCGACCATATAAATATTTATATACAGTTTATATAATAATATCCTATTCTCAATTCTTAGCTTAGGATTAGCTAAAATTAATCTATATAAATCTATGTTTAACTTTGGATTATAGTAAAAGCAATCTATAAATTCAGCTAAGTAATTTTCAATTAAATCATCAACATTGATATTCTGAAAATCTCTAGTCAATAAATGATGTAGAGTAGTTTGCATAGAATTTAAAATATCTAAACTGCTAACACCATCTTTATTTATAAGATTTACATCAGCTTTCTTAAATAATAAAGCCTGTGACGAAGAATAATTATTATTGCCTAAAGATAAATGTAATGCAGTATAACCATTTATATCTACATCATTAATTTTTCGCTTAAAGTAAGGAATTAGTTTATTGACGCTGGTGCTTCTATTATTTATACAAGCATACATCAAAACATTTTGTTCATGCTCATTTTTATTAAACAATATCTTTTGCTGATTAGCTTTTTTTATCCAAATATTAGGTCTAATATCACTTGCAACTAAAGTAAAAAAGAAAGGAGATGATATACCCAAAATATCAATATAAGCATTAATATCTAATTTAGATTTAGCTAAAACATTAATAAATTTGGCATGATAGGATAAATTAAATTGCCTTACTTTAAAGAAATAATTACAAGGCTCAAAATCTGTATATAAATTACTATAGCTACTAGTTAGCCTGTGGATTAGTTTATATAAAATATATGAGGAAATAGTCGCATTTAAGACTCCCCTTTCAAGCATAGAATTAACTTTAATTGTAACACTATCATTTATCGTTTGTTGATATAAATGATTTACAATTTTTACTTTTTCATCTAATTGATTGTGTTTCGGCTCTTTAAAAGTATTTAATAAACTAGAAAATGAAATTTTATAATCATAAATATTCAGATATAAATCTAATAAATAATCTATAGCATCTTTTTGTTTATTATTTTTTATACTGACATTTGCATTATATTGAATTAATAACTCAAAAATCTCAAAGTTATTTTTTATAATCGATAAGGATAAAGCGGTATTTCCGTCAGCGTCTTGTAAATCAAAATTAACGTCTTGTACAAAATTACTAAAGATAAAGTTTATTAATAATAATTTGTTATATTTAATTGCATACAATAATGGAGTATCTAAAAAACCTTCATCTAATTTATTATCACTAATACTTGAGTTGATATTATGTGCAGATAATAAAGATGACAAAGCATGCAAATTTTGAGTTTTACATGCAGTATATAAATCATTCATAACAAATTTTGTGCTATAAATAATTATTATAACATAGCATAACTTTTATAAATCATACTATGTTAATACCATAAGATATATATAAGACTATTATAATGCTAGACGCATACTACATATTGAATAATATAGAAGCTACCACACCTATTGCAACTAACGATTGTGGTATTTTAAGATTAATACCAAATGAAGATGACTCTTTAGGGCAAGCTTTTTCAAATTCGCCTACCATATTTTCAGAAACTTCATCTTGCACTATATCAAAAAACACGCCTGATTTATCAAGCACTTCCAATAATTGTTTTGTACCATCTTTGATGCTTTGGTCAATACTCGGTATATCATTTAAAATTGCTATTGCATCTTTTAAGTTACCATCATAAATAGCAGACCTAAATTGTGCTGCATAACTACTAGTACAAGCTTTATCAATTACTTGTTTAACTGGAGATTGCCCTAAACCTGCAACATGGTTAGTTTTACATGTTGAATCAACACTACCTAATAATAATTTTTTAATTTGGTAGATAATTTCATTTTGAGCAACAACACCTAACTTTTTAATTTCTTTGATATCAGAATCAGGAACACTAATTGGTAAACCAATATCGCCACCTAATGTTTTTAATGAGTCTACAGTTAAAGCATTAATTTTAGCCACTGCTTTTCCAGATAATTGATCACAAGCCATTTGTTTTAATTGCTCTGTGATTTGTCGTCTTAATTCTTTCGAGGCTTCGCTTTTTGGTCTACCACTTGCTGGTTTTCCAGCACTCCCTGTACCACGACCGCTACTAGTACTGCCACCTTTTTTAGGCTCTGGGCTTCTTGGCATGATAGAAATTACAATAGCATCTGACTGATTAAAAGTAGGTACTCTTGTGTTGTTTTGAGGTGCATTTCTCAAAGAAGTGTAATTACCTCTTACAGCAACATCATTTCTACGACCTGCAGGAAGTGCAAACGCTGGCGACATTAAAAGTG
>JBJOQB010000130.1:0-5126 GCA_046050125.1 Pseudomonadota bacterium | reverse complement strand
TTTTGATGGCTGAGTACTATGCTTTTCATGATGTTTTTCTAATTTATCATCAATTTTTGCATATGCTTTATTAAGTGTATTTAATGCAGAAAAACTAGGTTGATTTAAAGTTGATATTGTCATGTTGTTTCTTTTTATCTAATTAGTTATACAAACATAGTGATACTGTAGGATATAAAAATATATTTGTAAATTAGGTTTTATACTAAAATATTACAAAAAACTAGCATAATAAAATATAAGAAAAAAATTATAGAAAATAGTATAATAACTAATCAAACAAATTTAATGGAGAAATTTATGTTAAGAACTCAAATAACATCAACTAGACAACAAGGTCTTGAACCAAAGAGCCTACCAGCACAACCAAAACAAGAACCATGCATGTACTATCTTTAAGTAGACACAAATGCAAGGGTGATGTTTCTACTGCTTATTTTAATATATCTGATTTTGAGCGTAGTTTATCTGTTGGTATAACTGCTTGTGAATCTCAATTACCACTATTACAAAATATAGTTACCAAGTACTTTTTTAATACAAATCAGGCAGTTGCTGATTTAAAAACAAAAATGCAAAGCTTAGATACAAATTCTAGTGAATATAAAAGATATGCAAATTACGTTAGCATACTTGAAAGACAAGACCAATCTACACAGTATAAAATAATAGATATGGCAAATGTAAGATTAGCAAGCTAAGATTAATTAATATTAAGGTATTAAACATAAATATGTCCAAATTTATCAGCATTAAAACCCATATTAAACTTGTAAGCTTAGCTATTACGGCTAGCTTATTAATTTCTTGCTCAGGTGGAAATTTAAACCAAGATAAAAACAGCTCATTACCAATGTTTAATGCTGTAACACTCAATAATCAAACATTAAAAAGCAGTGATTGGAATAATAAGGTTGTAATACTAAATTTTTGGGCAACAAGTTGCAGTGCTTGTATTGCCGAAATGCCAAAGCTTGCAGAAGTTTATACCAAATATAAAGACAAAGGTCTGAATATGCTTGCAGTTTCAATGCCATACGATGCACCTTCATATGTAATGAATTTTGCTCAAAGTAGAGCCTTGCCTTTTCCAATTGCCATGGATTTAGATGGTAAAATTACTCAATCATTTGGAGATATTACTTTAACGCCAACAACTTTTGTTTACGTTAATGGTAAAAGAGTACAAAAAGTGATTGGAGAGCCAAATTGGCAAGAATTTGAAGCATTAATTGAGAAGAGTTTATAGCTGAATAAACTATTGGAAAATGATATAATTATAGCTTACTATCAAATTTATTATATATAAAAACTACTTCTTACCCACCATACAAACCCAGCCATCAAGCTCTTGCCATACTTCCATATGCATATAAGGTTTATATACTTCTTGTATTTCATGTGCTTGACGAGCTAAAATCCCAGATAAAACTAAGTAACCACCTGCTTGTACACGATTAGTCAACAATCCACACATTAACTTTAATGGATTAGATAAAATATTAGCAATTACAATATTAAATATACTTGGATTATGATTTAACCACGCTTCATCATCAGGTAAATGAAAGTTAATATTACATTGATTATTAGATGCATTATATCTTGCTGACTCAACTGCTTGTTCATCAATATCTACACCAACAATATTTTGTGCATACATTTTTGCACTAGCAATAGCTAAAATGCCAGAACCACAGCCATAATCTAAAACATTTAGCGTATCTTGATTAATGTTTTGCTCTATCCACTGTAAGCATAAATTCGTCGTTGGGTGGCTACCCGTACCAAATGCTAAACCGGGGTCAAGGCTAATTACAGCTCTATCGCCAAATGTATTATTATTTAAGCTTTCCTCGATATGCCATGAAGGCATAATTACTAACTTATTACCAACTGGTATTGGGTCAAATTGGCTTTGCGTTATGCTTACCCAATCTTGCTCATCAACGGCTTCTGTTGTATATTCTGGTAAATTATCCAATTCTGATAACTCTTTTAAATCATGTAAAAATGCATCAATTGTAATTGAATTATCAATTAACACAGTTACATTTGATTTATTCCAACCTAAATCAACCTCATACCCTGGTTCGCCATACACAGGTTTTTCATCAGGTGTATCAGCCAATGAGTCCTCAATACTCACAGATAAAGCACCAACTTCTGCACAGTAATCAACAAAATCTTCTAGTAATTGAGATGTTTCAAATTCAGTTTTAAATGTAATTTGTGTGTAAGTTTGATTGGTTTGATTAGTATGCATTTTTATTACTTTATATTACTGTATAATTGTTGTTAAATTAGAGGAGAATATTATATTTTTGGATATATTTTCAATATATTTCATCTTAGATAAAATAATGCTACTGGCAATAGTTGCATATCCAAATTTATGCTTTTCAGCTTGCAATCCGTCGTAACATAATTGCTTTAGCTTTAATATTTGCCCTGATATTGATAATTCACTACGATTAATATTATTAGCAAATTTAATCTTTGGTCTAGTCGAAAAATACTGATTCTGTAATTTAGTTAAAGCAGTGTAAGCTTGAGCATCAGTTTTCGCCATATCTATGTTATGTGCAAAAATCTTGTAGCCATTTTCACATCTTATGCTATAAAAATATTGATATAGATTTATACTCAAAGATGTAGAAATACAAGCCATATTTACTGCTTTATCATTAATTTAATATTGATTTAAATTATTTACTTTGTTTCTTTTAATAGCTGTAAACGCTTTTCAAGATAATGAATACTTGTTCCGCCAGCTATAAAATTAGGGTCTTGCATTAAATCTTTATGTAGTGGAATATTGGTTAAAATACCCTCAACTATCATTTCTGACAATGCTACTCTCATTCTTGCAATTGCTTGCTCACGAGTTTTACCATAAGTAATTAATTTACCAATCATTGAGTCATAATGTGATGGCACAGTGTAACCACTGTAAACATGAGAATCAACTCTCACGCCTGGCCCACCTGCAACATGCCAATTGTGAATTTTCCCTGGGCTTGGTGTGAATTTATATGGGTCTTCAGCATTGATACGACATTCAATTGAATGTCCAACTAGTTCAACTTCTTTTTGTTTAAAGCTTAATTTTTGCCCATCTGCAATTTTAATTTGTTCTTGAATAATATCTACACCGCTAATCATTTCAGTAACAGGGTGTTCTACCTGTACACGTGTGTTCATTTCAATAAAATAAAATTCGCCATCTTCATATAAAAACTCAAATGTACCAGCACCACGATAACCAATCTTTTTACAAGCATCAGCACATCTACTACCAATTTTATCAATCAATTTACGTGATATGCCTGTTGCAGGAGCTTCTTCAATAATTTTTTGATGACGACGTTGCATTGAGCAATCTCTTTCGCCCAAATAAACAGCATTTCCATACTGGTCGCACAGAATTTGAATTTCAATATGACGTGGATTTTCTAAGAATTTTTCCATGTAAACTTCTGGATTACCAAAAGCACGGTCAGCCTCTTCTTTAGTCATATTTACAGCATTTAGTAATGCAGCTTCTGTATGTACTACTCGCATGCCTCTACCACCACCACCACCACTAGCTTTAATGATTACAGGATAGCCAATTTTTTTAGCTGTTTTTATAATTTCTTTTGGGTCATTTGGTAATGCACCTTCAGAACCAGGTACACATGGCACACCTGCTTTAATCATCGCTTGTTTTGCACTTACCTTATCGCCCATTAAGCGAATTGAAGCAGCAGTAGGTCCAATAAACACAAAACCACTTTGCTCAACTCGCTCTGAGAAATCAGCATTTTCAGATAAAAACCCATAACCAGGGTGTATTGCTTGTGCATCAGTTACTTCAGCTGCTGAAATGATAGCTGCCATTTTTAAGTAACTATTAGTTGATGATGCAGGACCAATACATACAGCTTCATCTGCTAACTTAACATACTTTGCTTCACGGTCTGCCTCTGAATATACTACTACTGTTTTAATATTCATTTCACGGCAAGCTCGTAAAATACGTAATGCAATTTCACCACGGTTTGCAATTAGAACTTTTTCAAACATATGTAAAATCTCAGTTTAGTTTGATATAGCTAAACTAATGTAAATGAATTCAGCTATAATGTAAGGAAATTATAAAATATTAAGTACTATAAAATATAAAATATATTACTCTAATATGAATAATGATTGACCGTATTCAACGGGTTGACCATTTTCAACAAGTATCTGCTTAATTGTACCCGATACTTCTGCCTCTATCTCGTTAAGCAATTTCATTGCTTCCACGATACACAGGGTATTACCTTTTTCGATTTTATCTCCAACACTAACAAATGCAGAAGCACCTGGGCTTGGCGAACGATAAAATGTACCAACCATCGGCGATTTTATGATTTTTGATTCATCAACAACTATATTACTTGTATTTGAATTGCTTGCATCGATTACATTTACTTCCGAACCACTCGCATTGAATGTTTGTACAGGAGCTGATTGTACGGGTAATATATTGTGAGCAAAATTGTGCATTGGCACAATGTTATGTTGTAACTGCGATTGATTAACAATCTTTACTCTTTCTTCGCCTTCTGTAACTTCTAACTCTGCAATACCTGATTCTGCAACCAAATCAATTAATGTTTTAAGTTTTCGTAAATCCATATTTTCCCCATTAATATGCAAGGATTATTCTGTAGCTGATTAGGCTTTTATTTTAAAAATGTATAATACACGATATATTAATATATTGATTATATATTATACTAATCAACCAAATTGGTAGTATAACATATATTATTTGTTTAACAAACTTATCTAATTTGATGAATGTGTAGCTTAATTTAAATAACAATTTATATAAATTAATAAATAATTCAGTTTATCAACTTATTATTAGAAGGCAAATAATATGCGTTTAGATAATAGCTTAAAAGCAAATTTAGTAAATAACCAACGCTTTTCAACACCATCAATAGCTACGATGGTAGATAGCAAACACGGGAATTTATCTAGTCCTGTTAATAATGCTAAGGGAACTTGCTATGAATGTAATGAATATACAGAAATAACTGGCAGTTGTGCAAGCAATAGTAGTCATTTACTATGTAGCCTTACCTGCC
>JBJOQB010000129.1:0-11027 GCA_046050125.1 Pseudomonadota bacterium | reverse complement strand
ATGACTAAATATAGTAGATATGGGGTAGTTATATCAGTTTCTTTAACTAGATATTCTAGAAATGAATATGGGGAATATTTTATGTTTATGTTTGATATATATCAAAAAAAGCCATTTTTTAAACATACGCCACAACGTATTGCTAAAGCTATTTTAAAAGATAAGTACATTGAATAAAATTTATATACATATAAAAAACCGCTACTTTTTCAAGTAACGGTTCATTTTATCTAATTATAAATATTAAAAATATTTATAAATTATTTAGCTTGAATTAATGCAACAGTGGTGTCTAACATACGGTTAGAGAAACCCCACTCATTATCATACCAAGATAAAACTTTAACTAATTTACCTGATACTTTAGTTTGTGTAGAATCAAAAACTGAAGAATGTGGATTATGGTTAAAATCTACTGACACTAATGGGGCAGTGTTGTAAGCTAAAATGCCTTTTAATGCACCTTGGCTAGCATCTAGTAAAATTTTATTAACTTCTTCAGCTGTTGTTTCTCTGCTTGCAATGAAAGATAAATCAACAATTGATACGTTAATTGTAGGAACACGCATTGCAAAGCCATCTAATTTACCGTTTAATTCAGGTAATACTAAACCAACAGCAGCAGCAGCACCTGTTTTTGTAGGAATCATTGATTGAGTTGCAGACCTTGCTCTACGTAAATCTTCATGGTATACATCAGTTAAAACTTGGTCATTTGTATAAGCATGAATAGTTGTCATTAAACCAGTTTCAATACCAATTGCTTGATGTAATGGTTGAGCTAATGGAGCTAAGCAATTTGTTGTGCATGATGCATTTGATATAACTGTATCAGTTGCTTTTAACACGCTATGGTTAACACCATAAACAATAGTTGCATCTACATCTTTACCTCCTGGGGCAGAAATAACTACTTTTTTAGCACCACCTTTTAAATGAGCAGAAGCTTTTTCTTTAGATGTAAAGAAACCTGTACATTCTAAAACAACATCTACGCCTAATTCACCCCATGGTAATTCAGCTGGGTTACGATTTGCTAGTACACGAATTTTATCGCCATTTACTAACATGTAATCGCCTTCTATGCTTACTTCATGCTTAAATCTACCGTGTGCGGTATCGTACTGTAACAAATGAGCATTTGTTTGAACATCACCTAAATCATTAATTGCTACAACATTAAGATTAATACCTAAAGCACTGTATTTTTGTTTTGCATTTTCGTATAAAGCACGTAATGTATTACGTCCGATGCGTCCAAATCCGTTAATTGCAATATTAATTGTTTGCATAATGTTACCTATGTTAGGGTTGATTAATTTTGAATATATATTATAAATCTTTTGAGGTATAAATTCTATAAAAAATAATTATATAATTGAATTATGTAATAAATTTTGAATAGTTTCGACTATATTTGACTTGCTGAAATGTGATTTTTATACATCATTTATATTTGTTTTAATGATAATTTACTATACTTACTTAAGTATTAATATTAAATAAATGTAGATATAGACATGTTGCCACAATTCCTCGATACCCATGCATTTAAAATTATTGCATTAATTGCTACGATATTTCCATTTGTTGGATATTTAATTGGTTATTCTTATTATAGTGGTTATATGAATGCTTATGGTTTAATGGCTTCGGACTTTCCGCTTAGCATGCCAGAAATTTACTATCATACTTATTTTGGTTTTGGCAATGCTTTTATATATATTGCAGAATATATTCTTAATCAAAACATATTTTTATGGATACTTTTGGCTTGTATTTTAAGTGCAATATTTTTTTTATTCTTTAATAAGAGTGATAAAAATAAGAAAAACTCTAAAATTTTGGATAAAATAAGTTACATATTATTTTCTCGATTGTTTATGAATATAATAAATAATAATATTTACTGTTCTATACTAGATAAAATTACTATATTATTAAAGAAAATATTTATGCATTTAAAATATCTAGATATTATCTTGATGTCTTCATCTATATTTTTTATATCCATAGTCATTTACTGGCTACCTACATCAATTTTTCATGAATTAGGAAAAGATAAGGCCATTAATAACATTCAATCTTTTATAAAAAACGATTGTAATAAAAAGCCAAATCAAAATTTATCTTCATGTATAAGCATATTAGATGAAAATAAAAAGATGATTTATAAAGGAGTTTTGATAGCTCATAATCTACAAAATGACCGCCTTGCAATTATGCAAAAAAATGAAATAAGCATAATTCAATTAAAGCCAGATTATGTAATTACAAGAGCTTACTTTTATGCAGATAAACCTAATCCTAATCCCTCAAAATAAATAATCTCAAAGATGTACTATCATTTTTAGCAATTTCTAAAACTAAATTACTATCATTTACATCGTACTTAGTTATCTTCCATTCGCTATCTTTAAGTAAATTTTCTATATATTCTTTATTATAAATATTTTGTAAAATATCGCTAAAAGTAGGTGCAGGAATATTAATTCCTTGTTTAACTAAATCTAAGTTTCCCCATAAGTGTAATTTTTTATTGCTTCTAATATTTTCAGGTATATCTGAAATATTTCCATATAAAATATTTGCAATTGTTGTATTAATTGGTGTTTTTAATTCTAAAATCCAAGAGCTGTCATACAAATGCCATGAAAACAAACCAGAGCCACTTTGAGCTTCTGTTTTAAATCTGAATTTACCTTCAATATTTTTATTAATACTAATTTCTTTATTGTCGATTTTATCTTGTTTATCATTATTCTTAGAATTTAAAAACTGTGGATTTTGTTGTTCTAAATTAATTACATTTTGTTGAACAGTGTAAGATGAACAAGCACTAAGTAGGAATATCAAACTTAAATAGGCTATTGTTTTAAAGATAGTCATAATTGTATTATTAGTTATAGTGATGATGAAAATAGTTGTAAATTCTCTCGGCTAATTCTTGGTTTATGCCATGCACTTGCATTAATTCATTTTCAGTTGCTTGAGCAATTCCTTGTATACCGCCAAAATGTGCAATTAAACGTTTTTTCTTGACTGAGCCAATTCCTTCAATATCTTCAAGTGCAGATGTATATTGCTTTCTCTCTCTAGTTTTTCGCATATTTAAAACTGCGTAATCATGTGCAGTATCACGAATTTTAGTAAGCAAAACTAAACCCAAATTGCTTAAGGTTGGAGTAATTGCATCTCGACCATCAGCAAATATAATTGTTTCTAAGCCTACTTTACGTTTTTCGCCTTTTGAAATACCTATTATATTATCAATTGGCAAATTTAGCTCTTGAAAAGCTTGAATTACAGCATTTACTTGCCCAAGTCCGCCATCAATTAAAATCAAACTTGGTAATTCTGCAATATTAATATTTTTATAACGTTTAGTTACAGCTTGACGCATTGCCTCGTAATCATCGCTTTTAGTTGGTAATTCTAAATTATAATGCCTAAAATTTTTTCTATCAAAATTAGCATCTTTAAACACCACACAACTAGCTTTGGTAAAATCCCCCGAAGTATGGCTAATATCAAAACATTCAATATGCGGATTAATAGTATTTAAACTAACTAATTCATTTAATGCACTAATTTGTTGTTTAATATTATTTTGGCTGCTAAAAAATTGTTTTAAATGCAATTCAGCATTTAAATTTGCATCTTGTTGCCATGATTTTACATGACTATGATTAGATTTATAAGGTTTTAGGTAAGGCATAAATTCATGAATATATTGCCATGAAGAGCTATCCAAAACTTCAGATAGTATACGCAAATTATCAATTCGATTATGAATATAATCAGGTTGTTGTTCAATGCAAGCAATACATGTAGTTAGGATATTTTCTTTATTATTAGAATTATCATTATCATCAATATTTTGAATAAAATGTTTGTAACCTAAATGCTTTCCATTTCTTACAATTCCAATTGAAATACATATTTTATTAAATTGAATTGCTAAGCCTAAAATATCAACATTTATGTTTTTACCGATATCAATATGCTGTTGCTTAAATAAATCTGATAAAGATTTAATTTGGTCTCGAATAATTGCCGCCTGTTCAAATTGCATATTTTGCGCATATTCATGCATTTTATGCTCTAAATCTAAAAACAATTTTTTGTGGTTGCCTTGTAAAAATGAAATCGCTTGCTCTACATCACGTGTGTAATCTTCATTAGAAATAAAATCTACGCAAGGAGCACTACATCTTTTAATTTGAAACAACATACAAGGTTTAGTACGATTGTTAAAGCTCGTATCTTCACATGTTCTTAGTTTAAATACACGTTGCAACATTTGGATATTATCACGTAATGAATAAGAATTTGGATAAGGACCAAATAAAATGCTTTTATCTGTATTTTTACCACGAAAGCTACTTAGTTTTGGATATTTATGCTTAGATATTTTTAAATAGGGATAACTTTTATCATCACGAAATATAATATTATACTTAGGCTTTTCGCTTCTAATTAAATGATTTTCTAAAATCAATGCCTCAGTTTCAGAAGATGTAGCCGTGATAAAAATATCACTAATCTGCTCAACCATGCGAGCAGTGCGTTCAGGCAAAGTTTTATTCAAAAAGTAGCTTGACACTCGCTTAAATAAATTTTTTGCTTTACCCACATAAAGCAAATTTTGTTCTGCATCATAGTATTTATATATGCCACAATTTTGAGGAATGTTTTTAAGCTCAGATATCTTGAAATGCATTATAAATAAATAGTTTAAGTGTTACTAAAAATTATATCGCATAATTATAATTATTTGGCATATTTGAATGTAATTTTAGGTAAGTATCTCTTCTCAATAAGTAGTATTCTGTCCATGCTAAATTTATAGTATTTATAAATTAAACTAGTAATCTTCATAATTGAATTATGATACTTATTTCTAAGTTTTATATTGCTTGTTGTGAGTAGATACTTACCTAAATTTTTATATAATATTTATACAAAGAATTCTAGTTTAGCTATACCACATGCTTGATATCAATCAAAAACCAATGTTTGCATAAGCTCAAAAATATGTTATAATGCTTAGTTATCTTGTAACTGTAATATTTGTAAGTTACGTATGTTTCAAGATAAGGTGTTTTTTATTAATAGAAGGATACACAATGCCAACGATTAACCAGTTAGTACGTAAAGGTCGTGCGAAACTACGTGCTAAAAGTAAAAGTCCGGCGTTAAAGGCTTGCCCTCAACGTCGTGGCGTATGTACACGTGTGTATACAACCACACCTAAAAAGCCAAACTCTGCTTTACGTAAAGTTGCTAAGGTGCGTGTTACAACAGGTGTAGATGTAATTGCATACATTATGGGTGAAGGTCATAACTTACAAGAACATGCGGTAGTATTATTGCGTGGTGGTAGAGTTAAAGACTTACCAGGTGTGAATTATCACTTAGTGCGTGGAGCTATGGACTTGCAAGGTATTGCAAAACGTAATCAATCACGTTCTAAATATGGTGCTAAACGCCCTAAAGCAGCTAAAAAATAATTTAGCAATTTTTTTAACAAATAGGCCGATATAATAAATTTATTTTATAAAAAAGAATTTAAAATATTGAGTAAGTGATTTTTATATATATAAAATCAAAGGCTATGCCTAACTGAAAAGGAGTGTACGACATGCCACGTCGTCGTGAAGTTCCCAAGCGTATAGTACTTGCGGATCCAAAATTTGGTAGCGTAGAAGTTGCTAAATTTATGAATGTAATCATGCTTTCTGGTAAGAAAGCAGTTGCAGAGCGTATTGTATATGGTGCATTTGCACACATAGAGCAAAACGGTAAAAATGCATTAGATATTTTTACAACTGCATTAAATAATGTAAAACCTGTTGTTGAGGTTAAGACCCGCCGTGTAGGTGGTGCTAACTACCCAGTTCCTGTAGAAGTGCGTCCATCACGTCGTTCGGCATTGGCGATGCGTTGGTTACGTGAAGCTGCTAAAAAGCGTAGCGAAAAATCAATGGCTAAACGTTTAGCTGTTGAATTACAAGAGGCTGCTGAAGGTAAGGGTGGTGCTATGAAGAAACGTGATGAAGTTCACCGTATGGCTGATGCTAATAAAGCGTTCTCTCATTTCCGTTTCTAATTTAATAATTACTATATTTGGCTTATTTATTCTAAAAAATATTCTAGCAAATATAGTGCTTTTTAAAGATAAATTTAGTTCTGTGCTTTACCATAGTGTAGAACTAAATGCTTAACTTAACAGAAAAGGTTTAAATTATGTCTCAGTCTCAAAGACAAACCCCAATTGAGCAATACCGTAATATTGGTATTTCTGCTCATATTGATGCGGGTAAGACTACAACTACAGAACGAATTTTATTTTACACTGGTGTAAATCATAAAATTGGTGAAGTGCATGATGGTGCTGCAACCATGGATTGGATGGAGCAAGAGCAAGAACGTGGTATTACTATTACTTCTGCTGCAACCACATGTTTTTGGAAAGGTATGGCAGGAAACTACAAGCCACACCGTATTAACATTATTGATACCCCGGGACACGTAGACTTTACAATTGAAGTAGAGCGTTCTATGCGTGTACTTGACGGTGCTTGCATGGTTTATTGTGCAGTTGGTGGTGTACAACCTCAATCTGAAACAGTATGGCGTCAAGCTAACAAATACAAAGTACCACGTTTAGCATTTGTAAACAAAATGGACAGAACGGGTGCTAATTTCTTTAAAGTATACGATCAAATGCGTCTACGTTTAAAGGCTAATCCTGTTCCAATTCAAGTGCCTATTGGTGCTGAAGAGAACTTCAAAGGTGTAGTAGACCTTATTAAAATGAAGGCTGTTATTTGGGACGAGGCTAGCCAAGGAATGAAATTCAATTATGAAGATATTCCTGCTGAGTTATTAGAAGAATGTCAAAAATGGCGTTCTAATTTAGTTGAAACTGCAGCTGAAGCTTCAGAAGAACTAATGAACAAATACTTGGAAGATGGCGATTTATCAGAAGATGATATTAAAGCAGCTATTCGTCAACGTACAATTGCAAGTGAAATTGTACCAATGATGTGTGGTACAGCATTTAAAAACAAAGGTGTACAAGCCATGTTAGATGCTGTAATTGACTACATGCCTGCTCCTACTGATATTCCACCTGTAAAATGTGAAACAGAAGATGGCGATATCACTAATCGTAAAGCAAGTGATGATGAAAAATTCTCTGGTTTAGCATTCAAATTAATGAATGACCCGTTTGTAGGACAATTAACATTCGTTCGTGTATATTCTGGAACAATCAAAAAAGGTGATTCAGTATATAACCCAATTAAGGGAAAAAAAGAGCGTATTGGTCGTATTGTACAAATGCATGCAAATGAACGTGAAGAGATTGAAGAAGTTCGTGCTGGCGACATCGCAGCTTGTGTTGGTTTTAAAGAAGTAACAACAGGTGATACATTATCTGATCCAGATAATGTTGTAATTTTAGAACGTATGGTTTTCCCAGAGCCTGTAATTTCACAAGCTGTAGAACCAAAAACTAAAGTTGACCAGGAAAAAATGGGTGTGGCTTTACAACGTTTAGCTAAAGAAGACCCGTCATTCAGAGTGCGTACAGATGAAGAATCAGGTCAAACTATTATATCTGGTATGGGTGAATTACACTTAGAAATTTTAGTAGATCGCATGAAGCGTGAATTTAACGTTGAAGCTAATGTTGGTAAACCACAAGTAGCTTATCGTGAAACAATTCGTGCAATTTGTGAAAATGCTGAAGGTAAGTTCATTAAGCAATCTGGTGGTGCTGGTCAATATGGACACGTTGTGTTAAAATTAGAGCCAAATGAGCCAGGTAAAGGCTATGAATTTATTGATGCTATTAAAGGTGGTGTTGTTCCTCGTGAGTACATTCCAGCTGTAAATAAAGGTATTATTGATACTTTACCAGCAGGTGTATTAGCAGGTTACCCAGTAGTTGACGTAAAAGTTACTTTACATTTCGGTTCTTATCACGATGTTGACTCGAATGAGAATGCATTCAAAATGGCTGGTAGTATTGGTTTCAAAGAAGGTATGCGTAGAGCAAAACCTGTATTGTTAGAACCAATGATGGCAGTTGAAGTGGAAACACCAGAAGAATTTACAGGTACAGTGATGGGTGATTTATCATCACGTCGTGGTATTGTACAAGGCATGGATGACATGGTTGGTGGCGGTAAAGCAATTAAAGCCGAAGTACCATTATCTGAAATGTTTGGTTACTCGACAGATTTGCGTTCAGCAACTCAAGGTCGTGCTACCTATAGTATGGAGTTCAAGCATTATGCTGAAGCTCCTAAGAATGTTGCCGATGCGGTTATTACTGCACGTGCAAAATAGTTTTAAACCATTGTTTTTTAAAGAGGTAAAAAATGGCTAAAGAAAAGTTTGAACGTAAAAAGCCGCACGTAAACGTTGGTACGATTGGTCACGTTGACCATGGTAAAACAACTTTAACAGCAGCTATTACAACAGTATTAGCAAAAATTTTTGGTGGTGAAGCTAAAGCTTACGACCAAATTGATGCTGCTCCAGAAGAGAAAGCACGTGGTATTACAATTAATACAGCTCACGTTGAATATGAAACAGAAGCACGCCACTACGCTCACGTAGATTGTCCAGGACATGCTGACTATGTTAAAAACATGATTACAGGTGCAGCTCAAATGGATGGAGCAATTTTAGTTTGTTCAGCTGCTGATGGTCCTATGCCACAAACACGTGAGCATATCCTATTAGCTCGCCAAGTTGGTGTACCTTATATTATCGTATTCTTAAACAAATGCGATTTAGTAGACGATGCTGAATTATTAGAATTAGTAGAAATGGAAGTTCGTGAGTTATTGTCTAAATATGACTTCCCAGGTGATGATGTTCCTATCATTCATGGTTCTGCTCGTTTAGCTTTAGATGGCGACCAAGGTGATTTAGGTTTAGGTGCTATTAAGAAATTAGCTGAAGCTTTAGATAGCTACATTCCAACTCCAGAACGTGCTGTTGATGGTACATTCCTAATGCCAGTAGAAGATGTATTCTCTATCTCTGGTCGTGGTACTGTTGTAACAGGTCGTATTGAGCGTGGTATTTTAAAAGTTGGTGATTCTATTGAAATCGTTGGTATCCGTGATACACAAGTTACAACTTGTACAGGTATCGAGATGTTCCGTAAATTGCTTGACCAAGGTGAAGCAGGCGATAACGCTGGTATTTTATTACGTGGTACAAAACGTGAAGACGTTCAACGTGGTCAAGTATTAGCTAAACCAGGTAGTATTAAGCCACATACAGATTTCAACGGCGAAATCTATGTATTATCTAAAGAAGAAGGTGGACGTCATACTCCATTCTTTAACAACTACCGTCCACAGTTCTACTTCCGTACAACTGACGTAACAGGTTCTATTACTTTACCAGCTGATAAAGAAATGGTTATGCCTGGTGATAACGTTACTATCACTGTTAAATTGATTGCTCCAATTGCGATGCAAGAAGGTTTACGTTTTGCGATTCGTGAAGGTGGTCGTACTGTTGGTGCTGGTGTAGTTTCTAAAATTATTGCTTAATTTTAATTGATTAAGTATTAGTTTTAAAATTTTGAATTGGCTTATTTATAAATAATATATAATTAAGTCAATTAAAATTTAAGGGATATAAACAAACTTTATATCTCTTATTTAATTTAAAATAATTTGTTCTTTTCGCTCTTTAAGGAAAATAAATGTCTCAACCACAAACTAAAAGTCAATCTTCTAAAGCTAGTAAGCAAAAAATTCGTATTCGTTTGAAAGCTTTTGACTATCGTTTAATTGACCAAGCTACATCAACAATCGTTGATACAGCAAAACGCACAGGTGCTATTGTACGTGGACCAGTTCCATTACCAACACGTATCGCTAGAGTAGATATTTTACGTAGCCCACACGTTAATAAAACATCTCGTGACCAATTTGAAATAAGAACACATCAACGTTTACTTGAAATTATTGACCCAACAGATAAAACGGTTGATGCTTTAATGAAGCTAGATTTAGCTGCAGGTATTGATGTAGAAATTACATTACATTAATATTTTAAATTAAAATATTAATTGTCTACTATGCTAACATATTTTATTATGTTGGCATTTTTTATTTTATCTTTATCAAAATATGAAAATCTACTTAGTTGGTGGTGCTGTACGTGATTTATTAATGGGTATACATAGCTCAGATTTAGATTATGTAGTAGTTAGCTCATCAGTTGATGAAATGCTATCATTAGGTTATATACCTGTTGGTAAAGATTTCCCAGTATTTCTCCACCCAATTACTAAGCATGAGTACGCTTTAGCTCGTACTGAAAGAAAAATATCTCAAGGTTATCAAGGTTTTAATTTCTATACAGATAAAAATATTAGCTTAGAGCAAGATTTATCAAGAAGAGATTTAACTATTAACGCTATGGCACTTCCTTTAGATAATAGTCATAATCCATTAAGCTTAGATTACTTAATTGACCCATTTAATGGTAAACAAGATTTAAATAGTAAATTACTACATCATGTATCCCCTGCATTTAGTGAAGACCCTGTAAGAATTTTACGTATAGCTCGTTTTTCTGCCCGCTATAATTTTAGTATTGCTAACGATACTCTACACTTAATGCAAAATATGGTTGCTGATGGCGAAGTGAATGCTTTAGTTGCTGAAAGAATATGGCAAGAAATTAATAAGGGATTAGCAGAAAAATATCCGTATAATTTATTTAAAGTATTGCATAATTGTGGTGCTTTACATATAATTTTACCTGATTTTATACATCAATTTAACGAGCATATAAATTTTCTAGACCAACTTTCAAAAGAGCTAATTAATAATCAGAATAATATAAATAAATTGAATCTTAGTTCAGAATTAATTTTTTTGTGTATGTTATTACATATAGCGAATTTACAAAAATCAATACAAAAAACTGATATTACTAAGATTTGTAGCTCATTAAAATTAAGTAGAGAATTGATTGATATA
>JBJOQB010000128.1:0-4066 GCA_046050125.1 Pseudomonadota bacterium | reverse complement strand
AATATACACCTCCTCGTCAAGTAACCATTTTCTTCATAGGGACAATATGAGCAAATATATCAACCTCCTCTTTTGCATTATAACTAATCTTAACTATGCTAACCCCCTACATGTAAGGGTTAGTACCGCTTTTACAAATAATGATATTAATTTGAATAATGTTTCTATATCTGTAGTTTATATTGGTGATTCTAAAGATGAAATTTTAGCTTTTAATGATAAATCTTATAAAAACCCTGCTTCTACGATGAAAATTTTAACTTCTGTAGCTGCTTTAGACATATTAAAACCTGATTATTCTTGGAAAACTCGTTTTTTTTCTGATAATAGTTATAAAAATCATGGTAATTCTTTAGATGGAAATATATATGTTGATTTGCAGGGAGAGCCTAAATTTGTACCTGAGGTTTTATTGCCTATGCTTTATAAGTGGAAAGATGATGGAATTGATAGTTTGAATGCTAATTTTGTATTAGATAATAGTGTACTTTCTTCTTCTCCTGATTCTAGTTCTGATGATAATACTAATGAAGTTTATGCTACTAAGCCTAGAGCTGATAATTTTTCTTTTAATTCTATTTCTTTGAAGTTTAATGCTAAAGATGTAGGTTTCACTTATCCTGTATTTGGTTTTAATATTAAGAATAATTTAATTTTAACGGGAGATAGTTGCCCTAGTAATAAATCATGGGGGAGTAATATTGCTTATACTGTTTCTAATTCTGGTAATTCTTATACTATAAATTTAAATGGTAAATATTCTAGTGAATGTTTTGATAAGAGCTTGAATATTCCTATTTCTCATATTATTAGTAATAAAGATTTTTTTGTGAATTCTGTTTTAGGTTTATGGCAAAGTATTGGAGGTAAAGTTTTAAATGAGCCTAAAGTTAGTTATGGTAAATTTGATAGTAAGAATAAATATATGATTGGCGAAGTTTCTGGATTTCCTTTATCTAGTTTAATTTATGATGTTAATAAGTTTTCTAATAATTTAATGGCTAGATTAATTTTTTTGAGATTAGGGACTAAATATCAAAGTTATGATTTGAATGCTGGTTTATCTACTAGGGTTATGCTTAATTATTTACGTGAAAATAAGATTGATACTAGTGGCATTACATTTGAGAATGGTTGTGGATTATCGCAAATTGAGAGAATATCAGCTAAACAAATGACTGATATTTTAGCTTTAGCTTATACTAAGCCATTTTTTAAGGTGTTTTTAGATAGTTTGCCTTTAGTTGGTATTGATGGAACGATGAAGAATAGATTACATGATATTTCAGGTATGGCTTCTTTAAAAACTGGTACTTTGAATAATGTCAGGGCAATTGCTGGTTACATTAGTGATGGTAAGGGTGGATATTTTGCAATTAGTGCGATGGTTAATAGTGAGAATGCAAATAAATCCAGCCCTGCTTTAGATGAATTGGTGAGATGGGTTGCTAGCTATGAACTAAGTAAGTAACATTTCTTCTTCTAAAGATGTAGATGCTTGTAGCTCTGCCATATCGATGTTTTTCTCATTTTCTGGTTGAATATCATAGAAAAACTTTGTTCTTTCTTTTAGTTGCTTTTCAGCATTGCTTAACTTTGTTCCTATTTGATTTAGTATAGAAGGAGTAACATCAGCATTTGTAACACCTGATTTTTCTAGTACTTCATGTGAAACTTTTTTATTTGGCGAAGTACAAGCTAAGGCAATCAAACCAATTGGGGCAATTTCAAATAATTCTTGTAGCCCTTTTGTACTTTCTGGGAATACTAAAACTGTGTAATTATGTTTTGGGGCTTGTATTCTTGCACCTTTATGTGCAGTTTCTACAAAATGTTCAATTCCAATTAAAAAATTACCTTTAGTGAGTGGTTTTAGTTGTTGGTCATTTGGTATTGAAGATAAATCTCTTTTTATTCCGCCTGCTAATTTTACTGGGAATGATGTGTTGTAGATTGAACAACCTTGTACTACTAAATTTATAGCCATGAAAATACCTTAATTTATATATAATAATTATGTTTATATTATATCAACTATAAAATTTGTCGTCAAAACAACATGTATTGCTATTTATTTGGATATTAGATTTATATTCATGCATAATTAAATGTGATTAGCCTTAATTAAAGTGGATTTATACATGATAAATATTCATATTGCTTGCTTTGATGTTTACCCTGCCTTTAATGATATTATTAAAAGCTTGAGATATGCTTGTGAAAAATGCGGGTTTAATGTGAGTTATGGTAGTTTTTCTTTGAAGAAAGATGCTATTAATATTGTGTTTGCTGGTCATAAATTACATATTGAACAAATTCAGAATAATAATATTAAAGATGTAATTATATATAATTTAGAACAAGTTAAACCTTCAACACCTTGGATTAATCAAACGTATATTGAGTTAATGCGCAATTGTAAGGTTTGGGATTATAGTTTAGATAATATTAATCAGCTTAAAAATGCTGGTGTTGTTGATATTGATTATATGCCAATTGGTTATACGCCTAATTTGGAAGTTATTCATAGTAAGCCTGAACATGAGAAAGATATTGATGTTTTGTTTTATGGTTTGATGAATGAACGCAGACAAAATATTGTTAATGCTGTTGCAAGTGCTGGTTTACGTGTGTTTGTGAATAAGCCCGGGGAATTTTTAGATGATGAAATTAGGAATGATTTAATTTCTCGGGCTAAGGTTGTACTGAATTTATCTTATTATGATGATTCTGTATTGTTTGAAATGGCGAGAGTGTCATTTTTAATGGCTAACCAAGCTTTTGTGTTAAGCGAAGAACGTGATAATTTAATTATTGATGATGAGATTAGAAGTTCTTTGGCGTTTTCGAGAGTGGAGAATATCGCTCAAACTTGCTTGTACTATGTGCATAATCCTGTGGAACGTAATAAGTTTGTGGATAAATCATATAAAACTATTTTAAATTTAGATATTACAGATAATGTGTTGAGAGCTATTCATTCTTATATAAAATCTTATAGTAAATCTTCAAATAGAAATTTAAGCCACGTCTTACCAAAAAAACTGCAGATTGGCTCGGGTAAAAGCTGGAAATATGATTTTTTTAATATTGATATTGATAGCAGATGGAAACCTGATTTGTGCTTTAACTTGAACAAAGATTTTCCTTTTGATGAAACTATTTCTACTTGGAGATTTGGCGAAACAAAAATTGCTAAGGGGCATTTTGATTATATTTTAAGTGAACATGTTTTTGAACATTTAGATGATGTAGTTAAGGCTATGACAACTTGCATGGATTTACTTGCTGATAATGGCATTTTAGAAGTTGAAGTGCCGTATGATTTATCCAGTGGTGCATGGCAAGACCCCACACATGTGCGTGCATTTAATGAAAATAGCTGGCTTTATTATACTGATTGGTATTGGTATATTGGCTGGACGGATTATAGATTTGATAGCATTAGTACTGTGTTTGGCTTAAGCCATTATGGCAATGAAATGATGAAGCAATATAATAATTTTGAGGCGATTCGACATATGCCAAGAGTTATTGATACGATTCGAGTTAAGCTCAAGAAAAGAGCTGTAACTATTGAAGAAAAGCATCAAAATAAGAAATATTTCCCTGGTTTTCATTTAGAAGCTAATTCTAACATGGAGCTTAGTATCATTTAGGTTAGGTTGCTTCTTCCATATTATTATCCCTTAGTTTTTTGCTTGGGGATATATCTTTTAGTCTTTTAATATAAATTTAGGCTGTATGATATAATTTATTTATATATGTGCGTCTATAAAATATTATTCATAATTATGTCCTTCTAGATATATATTTCAATACAGGAAAAATTACTATGAGCAGAAAATCAAAAAAATATAATGAAGGCGAGATTTCGATTGAATTTAATCTTAAAAGAAATAAAAATGAAAACTTAAACAATTTATTATTAGATTGGATAAAGATACCAATATTTAAGTTAAACGATATAGAACAATATATTTTTAATAAAATCATTACCCAAGCTAGAAACAATATTGATGGTTGGAATGAAGAAGAATTAAAAATGAAGTTTTTGGCTCATATT
>JBJOQB010000127.1:0-6555 GCA_046050125.1 Pseudomonadota bacterium | reverse complement strand
GTGATTTTTATGTAATATATTTATATCAAATGCACAAATTGAACCAATAATTCTGGGATTACTAATTTTTAGTTGATTATCATTATTTTGTTGGTTTAATTTTCTGATATTTTCTTCAAGTAAAGTAATTTCTTGGTTATATATTTTTGATAATTCTTCAATATGATTAAAAATGCTTTGTTTATTTTGATGAAATAATTCCAAGTTAGCAATTGCAGCAGCACATATAATTGGATTGGCTGTGTATGAATGACCATGTAAAAATGCATGCATTACATCATCATTTAGAAAAATGTTATGAATTTTATCATTTGCTACTGCAACGCCTAAAGGTAAATTACCACCTGTAATCCCTTTGGATAAACATATAATATCAGGCGTGTTTTTAAGATATTCACATGCAAATAATTTACCTGTTCTGCCAAATCCAGTCATTACTTCATCTGCTATGCAAATGATATTATATTCTTTGCAAATACTAATAACTTTGTCTAAAAAAGATGCTCGGCATATATTCATTCCGCTTGCACCTTGGATTAATGGCTCGAATATAAAACCTGCAATTGAGCTATGATTATCTTCTAAATAATTATTCAAATTTCTTAATATGCTTTGCTCAAATTCTTCTAATTCTTCAAGATTAGTATGTAAACTAACACAAGGGTATTCAATAAAATCTACATCAAAGAGCCATTGCTTAAATGGATTGTAGAAACCGCTAGTTTTTCCTACTGCCATTGCCCCAAATGTGTCGCCATGGTAGCCACCTTCAAAGGCTAGGAATGTATGCTTTTTATTATGTTTATTTTTATTATATGCATATTGAATTGCCATTTTTAGTCCTGCTTCAATTGCTGTAGAACCATTATCTGTATAAAACACATGTTCTAAGCCTTTAGGTAGACTTTTGGCTAGTAATTTAGCAAATTTAATTGCTGGCTGATGTGTAATTCCAGAAAAAATCACATGTGCTAAATTATCACTTTGTTGTTTGATGGCATTTATAATATATTCATGGTTATGACCATGCGTATTTACCCACCAGCTCGATATTGCATCGAGATATGGAGTATTATCATTATCATATATATAACAACCTTTGGCTTTATGAATAAATAATGGCTTTGGTGCTGTTTGTGCTTGCGTAAATGGGTGCCAACAGTACTTTTCATCGTCTTTAATTAGTTGCTGAATATTATTCATGTCTAAATTTTGCATTTGCATAGTAGTAGTGTTAGGTTGATTATTTGAGTTTGTTATATTTTGTATTATTTCTTATTTGTCTGTTCTTAATTCAACTATTTTACTTTGTAAATCATCTAAATTAAGATTAGCTGGGCTGATTGTATCCCCAACAGAAAAACCAATTTTATTAAAAGTACCTCTCCTAAAAGGCTTAACACATGCCTTGCCTTCAACTCTTGAGAAAAAACTTCCCCACATGCCACTAATCGCAATCGGAATAGTGTCAACAGGTGTGCGATTAATAATTTTTAAAATACCTGATTTTAGTTTGTTTATTTCTCCATCTCGAGTAATTCCTCCTTCTGGAAAAATGCATACTAATTCATTATTTTTCAGGGCTTCCTCAATTTTGTCATAAGCTTTGATTAGTACTTCTTTATTTTCAAAACCGCTAGAAATTGGTATGACATCAGCTAATTTAAATATATATTTAGCTAAACTTGTATTTGCGATATTTGCGTCCATTACAAATCTAATTGGGCGTTTAACTACACCTCCAATAATGATTGCGTCCATAAAACTAACATGGTTGCATGCAAGTACTGCAGGTTTTTCAAGTGGAATACTTTCTAAACCTTTGATATCTACTCGATAGAAAAAATGTGTAGTTACCCACATAATGCAACGCAGGAAAAATGTTGGAATGGTATGAATAATATATATAACCACTAAAAAATTTAAGCCAGCTAAAAATAAATATAAGCTTTTTAATGAAAATCCTAAATATGATAACCATAATCCTCCAAGTAATGAAGAAATTATCATAAATAATGAGTTCATAATGTTATTCACAGCAATCACTCTTGAGCGATATTTCTCTGGGCTGTAAGCTTGCATAGTTGCATATAAAGGTACGCTGAAAATACCAGAAAAAAAGCTAATTGCAAGAAAATCAAATAAAACTCGCCAATTTTTAGGAGATTGAAGAAATTCACTTAGACCAATTAAATGATTTATATCAAGGCTATTTCTTGCTTTTAATTGATATGCTTCAGTTATGCTATTTGTAGCAAAGTACAAATCACACATAAAAATTGACATACCAATTGCACCAATTGGAACTAATCCCCATTCAATATAGCGTTTGGATAATCTCTCACATAACATTGAGCCGATACCAATACCAATTGAAAATATAGCTAATAATATGGTTAGAATAGTTTCATTGCCGTGAATAATATCTTTTGTATAAGCAAAAAAGCTATTTAGAAATATAACCCCAACAAACCAAAGCCATGAAATTGCTAAAGTAGATAGCCACAAAACTTTACTCTTATATACAATTTTTATGTTTTCTAAACTGAAGATGCTAAATTTTATATTTAAGCTCTCATCAGAGGCAGGTTTGCCTTTTACATATTTAGCACAGATAAAACCTAATACAGATAACACTAAGCAACATATGCCAATTAAAGGGATAAACTGAATATCATAGCTATACTTAGCTAAACCTGTACCCAAAATTGACCCAAGCAAAATTGCAATAAATGTACTCATTTCTACTAATGCATTTGGCTCAATCAACTCATGTTTGGCAAAATGTTCAGGTAAATAACTGTACTTAACAGGACCTAATAAAGTTGAATGTACTCCAAGCAAGAATATACAAAATAATAATATATAAAAACTATGTTGCCAAAATCCAATAATTGCTAATAGCATAATTGCTATTTCAAATTGTTTTACCCAAACTATTACTTTATTTTTTGGAAATTTATCTGAAATTTGTCCGCAAATATTAGATAAAGTTAAAAATGGTAAAATGAATAATCCAGATAAAATATATGCATAAGAAGGATTGTTTAATATACCTAAAACGCTAGCATAGTAAGTAATAATTGTACTAAAGCCAATTCTAAATATATTATCATTTAACGCACCTAAAAATTGCCCAAGAAAAAAAGGCGAGAATTCTTTACAGAATAGAAGTTTCATATTTTATATGCATTTTTACTATTATAACCTTACAATTTTAGTAATGCTTTGCAAATATAACAAGTAGAACGTAAATTTATCATACATAAAGTGTATTTTAAGGCTATAATTCTACATTCATAAAAATAATTTAACGCTTACAAATTTAAACTAATTAAATAATTCGGATTCTAATTCTCTAATTCACAAGTTATGAAAACTAATATACAAAAAATTAAGCAAAATATCCTAGCTTTTAGCGACTTAAGCGATGTAATCAATAAAAATTAAACACCAAAGATTATTAAATCACTAGATTTTATACCAGAAAAGTTAAGTAAATTATCTAAAATTCCACAGGAAAATTTAAAGCAGTTATTTGATATAAATACAGGTTATACAACATTACCATTATTTACAAATAGTAAAGAAAGACGGTTTTTATCTGATATATTATTCAATTTGATTAATGCTGGAGATATTTCAGAAGTTAATAATTGGGTTGAAATTACTGACCCTGAAAAATTACCTATTGCACAGAAGTTAATTAATCTAAGTTCTGATATTAGTAAAATTAGTCAAAAAATTGAAGATAATAATAACATTAAATATAAACTTTTTATCATGACACAACCGTTTGAACATCATATTTATCGAGATGATAGCTTATTTAGCATTTGGTTTTCAAGCACAACCAACCTTAAAGTTGCTAAACGAAATGATACTGAAAAAGTTTTAGTACAAGATAATCATGTGATAAGTAAAACTATGCAAATGGTTAATTATTTCCCAATATCAGATAAAGAATTAGAAGGTATTGATGATGATTGTAAGAGTAAATTATTATCATTACAACAAGATATAAATAGCAAAATGCAAAACATATCACAAAATGATTGTTTAATTTTAGATGGAAGTAAAAGCGATAATGGCGGGGTATGGCATAGTTTTAATTATGAAGAAAATAATACTAAGAATAAAGAGGAATTACTATTTGGTCTGATTGCATACAAGTAATTCAAGTAACTAATTTATAAATTAGTAAATTGTTAAATATTGTAAATGAAATGTTAAATATTATTTCATTGTTTTTTGATATGTTTTGATTTGAATTAGATGAATATATAAAAAAAATAATGAAGAATAAAATAAGGATAATGACTAAAAGCTATATATTTCAAGGTTTACGGGGATTGTAGATAAAAAACAAGCCTCTATATTTCTACAGAAGGCTTGAGTATAAAAAGAGTTGAGTACCTTTATTATAAGCCAAAATATTAAAAATTGTTAAATAATGTTAAATGTTGTTTAATAATGTTGTTTTTAAGTTACATTGCTTTTATTGGACTAAATTATTAGCGTTTACCTCAATCTAAATATATTGAATTAGCTTGATAATGCTTGGTTTAAGTCAAAAATTAAGTCATTTACGTATTCAATCCCAACTGATAATCTAAATGTACCATAGCTAATTCCCATATCTTGTCTTTGTTGTTCTGATAACTCTGCAAAAATTGTTGATGCAGGGTGAATAATTAAACTGCGATTATCGCCAATGCTACTGCAATTTATAATTAATTTAAGATTTGCTAAAAATTCAAATGGCTTTAAATTATCTTTTAAGGTAAATGATACTAAACTGCCGTATTGTCCTGATGTAAAGTATTGATTAGCTAGCTTATGTTGTGGGTGATTGCTTAAACTAGGGTGTAAAACTTGGCTAATTTGATTATGATTAGATAAAAAGTTGGCAACTGCATTTGCATTTTGATTTGCTTTTTCTACTCGCATATTTAACGTTTCTAAACCAATTGCTATTAAATCAGAATGTTGAGCTGTAAGAGTTGCACCTTTATCTCTTAAGCCTTTTTTTCGTAATTGTACAATATATGCTTGTTGTCCAAATTTTTTGTACACTTCTTCTATACCTGAATATTCTTGCCAATTAAATAATCCTGTATCAATAATTGCACCACCCAAAGCACGGCTATGCCCTGTAACTGATTTAGTGAGTGAGTGTATAACTAAGCTTGCGTTAATATCTTTAGGTTTAAATGCTACAGGCGAAGTAATTGTGTTATCAACTATGTAAACTAAATTATGTTTTTTGCATATCTGCCCAATTTCTGCAAACATAGGAATTTGTGTACATGGATTTGCAATTGTTTCAACCAGTATAATTTTAGTATTATACTTTAATGCTTGCTCTACTTCATTGGCATTTGTAACGTCAACAAAACTAAGTTCTACTTTAAATCTATGTGCATAGCTTTTTAATAGTGATATGCTATTCGCAAATAAAAATTTTGAAGCAATTACATGGTCGCCACTACATAGCAAAGTGAAAAATAAAGCATCATATGCCGCCATTCCTGTGCTAAATGAAACACAGCCTATACCACTTTCTAATGCATTAATTTTAAATTCTACATTTTGCGTAGTTGAATTACCTGTTCTAGCATAAGTAAAACCTTTCTCACGATTTTGGTAAATTTCAGATAAAGCATTTACATCATCGTAGCTGTAGGCTACTGCATGATTAATGCTTGGTACAATAGGTATTGATTGTAAAATCTGTAAAGGCTGTGAATTAGTATTGTTTTGAGAGTTTTTATTAGATGTATGTACTAAATATGTTTGTGAGTTAAATTCAAGCTCTTGATTATTTTTTATAGTTTTAGTATCTGTCATGATGGCGTAGGAATATCATTTATTTAATTAAAAATATCTTACCATAGGTTATATATAAAACATCAAAAAATCTGTAAATATAGCTAAATTTAATCTTAATTGCTTGTAACAACTTTGTATAAAGTCCATGCACCAATTAAAATGAAGCCTATGCCTGATATGTACTGTAATTGTTTAGGGTTGATATATTTAGTTAATGTTTCGCCCACAAGTACGCCAATTCCCGCTGCTACAACTAAAGCAAGTGCAGCCCCAACAAAAACAGTCCATTTGCTTATTTCTTTATCTGATGCAAAAAGCATAGTTGCTAATTGAGTTTTATCGCCAAGTTCAGCTAAAAATACTGAAATAAACACGGTAAACATTACTTTTAAATCCATATTATTTATGATGTAGTATTAATTGAAATTTAGTATAGCATGCTTAATTAAGCTTACGTATTAGGGATTATGGGTATGGGGTTATATCAGTTAGTAATAATTTAAGAGTTTTATATTAACACTTTATATTATTTACTCAATTAAATGTAAAATAACAAAAATAAGTGTCATTCATATGTAGGTGGGAATCCATGGTTTATGTTTCTGGGCAGGTATTACAAGAATTTCTTATATATTTAATATATAATCTTTATTTATTAGATTTTATGTAAAAAATAGTTTAATACTACCATATGATTTTATAAATTCCTTGTAAATGAAGGCT
>JBJOQB010000126.1:0-4441 GCA_046050125.1 Pseudomonadota bacterium | reverse complement strand
TTGTTTCATTTTTTATGTTTATATTTAGTTTATTTTTTATCAATTTATCCTACGCTCAATTATTAGTCCCTCAAGAAGCATTTAAATTCCAAGCTGTAAAAGTTCGAGATGGTATTGAAGTAAATTTCAAAATTGCGAGAGGGCATCTTTTATATAAAGAAAAATTTGAGTTTTTTATAGATGATGCTAATACTAAAGTTGGTACTCCAGTTTTTCCACCTGCAAAAACCAAGTTTGATGCAAACTTCAATAAAAATGTTGAGTATTATCAAAAACAGGTTAAAATATTTCTCCCTTTATTAAAATCTAAAGACCCGTTTACACTAAAAGTAATTGCTCAAGGTTGTGCTGAAAGTGGAATTTGTTATCCTCCAAGCCCATATTATTATCATGTATTGCCTTTTACTCAAAGTAATATCATTCAATATAACCCTGCTGAGCAACGATATTCAAACCCTAGGAACTCTCAAGGTTATGGTCATGCATTTAGCTTTATGAAAAATAAAGAGTATAAAAGTGCTGGTTTGGAAACAGTTCAATTAAATAGCATTAATCAGAATAATTTTAATAATCAAGATAATGTAGATAATTCCAATCTACAAAATCATTCAAATAGAAAAGATGGCAAGCAAGAACCACAGCAAGACCATTCTAGGTTTTATTGGTTATTTATTTTTATGTGCATTATTTGTACTGCTATCATTAGCCACCCTTCATTTAATAAAGAAGAATAAATATAGATAATATTTACTTAATTACTTTCCATGCAGTTTTGTATCCATTCAATTTTACCATTTTGAAATATAATTACATCAAACCTGTAGTTTAAATTGTGTAATATATCTTTATTATAATAATTATCTTGCATAAATTGTTGTAGAAAAATTTCCGCACTCATGATAATTTTTTGCTGTTTTGCTTGAGTAATGCTATATATTGCACCACCATAGATATTACTTTTTCTAGCCTTAACTTCAACAAAAATAATGGTTTGATTAATTTGTATAATTAGGTCAATTTCCCCATATTTTGTTTTATATTGTTTTGAAATTAAGTTAGCACCTTGTTTAATTAAATAATCAAGTGCATGCTTTTCAAATTTATCGCCGATATTTTTATTACTATTATTTTTAACATTTTGCATAATTCATATTTAATATTTTTACTGTATATTAAATAATACAGTTGAATGATTTGCATCACTCTCACCAACTTTATTATACCTATTTCCATACTGCTGGTTTAAATGATGAAAGACATCATCTTGATGATTAAATTCTTGAATAGATTTAGCACCTGAATTCATTAGGTAAAATTTATCATTTTTATTTATAACACTAACTACATGCCCACCAGTTGTTTTATCATTATGTGTGTACATGCCAATTATATTTTGTGAGTTTAATTGTGGCTTGATGCTTGAATTATGTAGATAGCTTCCGCTAAATCCTTCATTGATTGATACACCTATTTTACTATCTAGTAGCTCTAATAGCCATGTTTCAAGAGTTTTGGTCTCAATTTTTGTACGTAGATATTTGTCCAATTCATCTATACTAGATAATTGTAATGAATTACATATTGATGCAAATACGCATGATTGCCTATCTGTTTGCTTCCAAAAGTGCAAATTGTATCTGTTATCATAAGTTTGTTTTATGCTTATATTATTTAATATTGCTTGCGTTAAATATTTCTTATATTGATGATTATTGTTATCAAGAGAATGATGATTTATATTTTGTGGTTTTAAGTTGTGTAAATTATGCCTTATATTTTTTTCATTTAGAATTTGCTCACAAGCTTTTTGAATTTGTGAGTTTATATCTTGATGCTGTAATTCATTTGGATTTTTTGTTTTTATTTCATCTATTTTAGCTAATCCTTCATATACATCTTTAAGTTGTAATGCGTATTCAAGTTTAGCTTTTGTGTAAGCTATTTTGTCATCATAGCTTGCATGTTTAGATAATTCTAAATTAGGTGGAGTTTTTAGTAGATGTTGTGCATATGTATGTAGTTGTTGTACATGCTGTTTTGCTGGTTCTGGTATATTTTTTAAATCTAATTTAGTTAGTAGTTCTTGGTTTGCTTGTTGATGTGATTTAATATCACTATCAAGTTCTTTTATAACATTATTTATATCAACTGTTTGACTTATTTTACCTGTATCTACAAATTGTGAGCATTTTTCTAGTGCATCTGATGTTGAATTATGCAGTTTTTGCATATCATCTTTGAAAATACTATTGCAAATAGCTTGATTAATTTGCGAATCTTTATAAATGTTATTTAATTTATTGTTTAGTTCGCTATGTAAATTATTTATTTTTGTATAAAGAATCGTAATTTTATCTTTATCAACAGGTTTTTTTGTAATTTCTTCATCTAATTGATTATTTAGTTTAGATATGAGCAAGTTAGTATCTTGTATAATATTTTTAATACTAGAGAAAAAATCTTGAGTATTATCACTTTTTGTGGTTTGGTCTAGAATTGAACTAAATTCATTAACATTTGTACTTTGATAATTTGCTTGAAATATTCGATTATTTGGGTTATTTAAGCTTTGGGCTGACTTTAGGTTTTTAGCTTTGATGCCCAAAATGCCTAAATTGCTAGGCGATTCAATATTTTTTGCATGAGTTTGAGCTGTGCTATGCAATGCACTATTAGTATTTAAGTTTAAGCTAAAGTTAGTAGTAAGTTTTGTCATAGTATTATTCATCTTTCCAAGATAAGCTATGTTGAGTGCTTTTCTCGATTAGTTCCTCTTGTTTTTTCATAAATTCTTTTAGTGTATCAATTCCACGCATTTGTAGTATGGTATTGCGTACGGCTGCTTCTACAATTACTGCCATATTGCGACCTGCTGCAATTTGTACAGTAACACAACGTATATTTTGTCCTAGTATTGTTTGATATTGTTCATTAAATGGTAATCTTTCAAAAACTGCATCATTTCTTTTAATTAATTTTACAATTAATTTAAGCTTCATTTTGCGTCTTACGGATGTTTCCCCAAATATGCTACGTATATCAAGTAAACCAACGCCACGTACTTCAAGCAAATTTTCAAGTAGTTTTGGGCATCTTCCTTCAATAAAGTCTATGCCAAGCCTAGAAAAATGTATAGCATCATCTGCTACAAGTCCATGCCCACGTGTTACTAGTTCTAGCCCTAGTTCACTTTTGCCTAAACCTGATTCCCCTGTAATTAGTACTCCCATACCAAAAATGTCCATAAACACGCCATGCATTGTTGTTTGTGGAGCTCCTTCTCGGGATAGGTAATCACGCAGGTGGTCAATTACAGAAGCTGCAGGCATGCTGGATAGTAATAATGGAATATTATTTTCTATACAACTTTTTTCAAGCTCAATTGGTGGGCTTAAATTTTCTGTAACTACAAGGAATGGAGGTTTTAATCCTAAAACTTCTTGCCATCTTTGATAGCGTTCACTTTCATCAAAATTCTGATAGTAAGCAATTTCTTGATGCCCCAAAATTTGTATGCGTGCTGGGTGAATTGGATTTAAATGTCCAACTAAATCAGCTGCTGATGTTGCTTCTCGTAGTTCTTGTTTGTCAAATACACTATCATTAGTTGATTCTCCTGTAAGCCAAACTAAGTGTAATTCTTCTTTATTATCATCAAAAATAGATTGCATGCTAATGCCTTGGAGTTCCATATTGATACCTTTACACATGCTTGCAATCTCCATTTTTAGAATTTAGGTTTATATTTTTATATATATTTACTGCTCAGTAATTTGGTGATGATATATTTGAATAGCTTGTAATATGTCTTCTGTATTATTTGAAGAATTAAGAATCTCCCTCAATTCATCATCTGCTAGCATATTTGCTATGTATGATAGCAAGTCTAAATGTTCCTGTGTTGCTTGTTCAGGCACTAAAATTGCAATAAAAATATTTACATTTTCATTATCAGGTGCTTTAAATTCAATTGCTTGTGAGATGCGAACAATGCTGATAATTGTTTGGTGTAAATTTTTAATGCGGCTATGTGGTATTGCTACGCCTAAACCTAAACCTGTAGAACCTAATTCTTCCCTAATTTTTAAATGAGAGTATATTTCTGCACTAGAAATTTGCGGATTTGACATAATGTCAGCTATTGATATAAATAGCTCTTCGCTATTTTTCGCTGGTACATTTAAATAAATACGATTAGAGATTAAAGAAAGAAAATCCATACATTAAAAAAACAAGAAGCATTGATTTTTTATTATAACTTAATTTAAGTAAATGTGTATTGATTTCAGTATTTTTATATAAAAATATTAGTATTTTCATATAAAATCTTAACTCAAATTAGCGTAAAAACATGCTATAATATAGGCTATTCATAAGTTTTTGAGGTTTATATGTACCAATTTAGCGTGCTGGCTGGTAGTAATGCATTGTCAGATTTTAG
>JBJOQB010000125.1:0-4200 GCA_046050125.1 Pseudomonadota bacterium | reverse complement strand
TTGTATCGGCTTGCAATCATAAATACAAATTCCAGCAATCAAGGATAGATTCTGGCTAAGATTAAATGCGACTATAAAATAAATTGGGCTAACATTAAGTGATTCTATAATTTTCCTGGCTAACATTAAGTGATTTTATAATTCATTCTGGCTAACTTTATTTGCAACTAAAAAGTTAAGATTTTCAGCTCATTAAAATGCCTAATTTATGTATTTCTTTGTTAATCTCCTCAAAACGACTTGGGGTTAATTGCCCTCGTAAATAGGCCTTTACTTCATGACGCTTTACATTAAGATAATCGCATAATATCGGTAGATTATAGCCATTTCGTGCTAAATTTGGCTCTAATGAATCTAAATTTGGCGATAACACCGATTCTGCTGTGACTGCGCTAATTGGTTTTTCTCCAACTTGGCAGCCTTTTTCTAAAACGCGAGTTAAGTAATAATTGATTTGTAAAGGAGTAACGAGTCTCTCTGCTAATAATTCTATAGCCTCTTTTGTTAAAATCTCTTCTAATTTTGTTTTTTCATTCTTGCAGCTATTAATTAGCCATTCGATAAATTTTGGACTGTTAACTCCAAGTGCTCCCAGTTCAAATAGTTTTGCTCTAGCACCTATTTCCTCTAATGCAGGATTGCGTAAATCATTGGCTAATTTCGGATGGCCAACAGCTATTACAGCTAATGTGCCATTGGCATCCTCTACAGTTTCCACTAGATGTTTTAGGCTAATCAAAGTACGAGGATGTAAGTCATGAGCTTCATCAATAAATAATGCTATGGGCTTATTCCTTTCTTTAATTAAACTTTGTAATTTGCGTTCTCGTTTTTCTGCTTGAGTTGGCATCTTGTCATCTTTTTTGGTTGCTAGATCTACAAATAAAGCAGTGTATAGAGTATTGATATTAACGTGACGTTTGTCTGTAGCAAGAGACTTTGAAACTAAAATTTTGTTTTCCTCGCGAAGATCTTGTTGAAGACGACGCAGAGTTGTGGTTTTACCAATACCTACAATACCTGTCAAAGCAATGAGTCCTCCGTTTTTTATAGCAAGCTTTATATTAGTAAACATATTTTGATAATTCTCCGTTTCAAAATAATCAGCTTTACTGAATTCTTTGTTCATGCCGTAATATTTCATGCTTTCTATTTCCATTCACCCTTCTCCTGTAGTATTAGTTTTATTTTAAATAATTCTTTTACCTGTGCCATGACAAATTTCTTATCCAAATTTTCAGAGACTATCTCATTAATTTCTGCAATTTGCTCAGGCAATAAGCGTCCTAAAGGATAGCCTAGCCATTTTGCTATAGCCAACTTAGCTTCTAATTCATTTTTAAATTTTCTTTGTTCAAAGGGATTATCTAAAGCAAAAGCTATAAATGGTTGGTTTTGATTGATAAGATTAGCATCATTTATCAATTTTTGTTCAGATACATTACCTTTGGTTAATACAGCTCTTGGAATTGAAATAATTTTGGCCAGCTCTTCAATATGATTTGCTCTTTTTTCTTTTGAAGTTTTTTTCAATGATCGATAATTGCCAAAGGGAATAGGTCCATTTGCCGGGTAAAAAGGTCCGTAATGTTCATTTTCGTAGGATATACGTAATTCATTATCAAATAAACCCACTAATAAAGTAACAGTTTGACCAGCAAATTCAGATGATAATTGATATTTTACACTATTAACATTAACACAAGCGTCATTACCTACTATGCGGGTTTCAGGTTCACGTACTAACATGCTAAAATGTTCCCAATCACACATTGCACTAAACCCTTCTTTAGGTAAATTCTTTTTCCAGTCCTCCAACCGAGAATGATCTTCTATTCTATGTTTTTCTTGGTTATAATGCTCTAAATAATGATGTAACCATTCGTTTGCCTCCAGAAGATTTTGTGGCGGATGTAGGTGATATAGAGTTTCTAAAGACTCCTTAACACTACGAAAAGATCGTTCAACTTTTCCTTTAGATCTGGCTGTTTTGCGACGACCATCTTTACCATCAGGTAAATGAGTTAGAACTTCAATATTGAGATAAGCCATTACTCGTTTGAATATATTACTTTTCACAACTGGCCCATTATCCGTATATATAGCTTTAGGTATACCCTGAAATGGCATACCTGGATGTTTCTTGAGTGCCATAGCATTAAATAAAAACTTTAAAGCTGTCATTACATCTTCGCCATAACAATAATGATATTCCTGGTACTTTACGCCACTCCTATCATCCACCACCCCCAATAACATAAGTTTAGCTGTGATTCCAGATTCTTGTTGAGGTTTATCTGCAATAAATTCTTTAAAATCTGAATGACTAAAATCAAATTGCCAACATTCATTACTATGCTGTGCTTGAAATCTTACAAAAGGTGGCTGAACTTGTAAGGATAAATGATCTAAACCAAAACGCCTAAGATAAAAGCTTATAGTAGATTTTTTGAGTAACCCTACTGGAACCTTTATTAAACCATTCTCTGTTTCAACGCCATAATCTTCCAAAATTTTGATACATGCTTTATTTGATAAATGTCTGCCCTTTTTATTGCTGGTACGAATTTTTAATGCAGCAATAAGCTGACAATATTTCTTCATTTCCTCATGTTGAATTAAACGTGGATTATTATAATCTGCTCGTCTGACAGTAGACAATTTATCATATTTCTGTAATAACCGATAAATAGTGGAACTCGATACTCCGTAAAAAGTTGCTGCTTCTTCTATGATTAATTTACGCAGGGGATTACGTGCTGTTAAAGCTCCTAACTTATTATGTAACATAATTACGGTATCAATTGGTAAAATTTTAGTCATAAAATTTAGTTTGAAAAAATAAGTTAATTGCAAAAATTGCTAAAACCGTCTACAATAAATGATCGTTTAACCTAGTCTACTATAGTATACTTAATCACTTTAATTTCAACCACTTATAGTTCAATTAAATTGTAATTAGGGTTTTTTTAAGAAAAATTGAAAATAATGACAATTTTTGCCTATTTGAGAGTCTCTACAAATCAACAAGATGCCCAAAATCAAAAATTCGGCATACTAGATTATTGTAATAAAAATGATCTTAGCCCTATAAACTTTATTGAAGATACACTCAGTGGAAACATTGCTTGGCAAGACCGAATGGTTGGTCAAATTATGGAAAAAGCAACAGTAGGTGATATCATTGTTGTATCGGAGATTTCTAGGCTTGGTAGATCAACTCTACAAGTGTTAGAAATACTAGCAGCTGCTGCTAAAAAAGAAATGCCTATACATATAGTTAAGAATCATATGGTAATAGATGGCTCTATCACTTCTACAATAAATGCCACAATTCTGGGTCTTGCTGCGCAAATTGAGAAAGAATTTATTTCCAGCCGAACTAAGGAAGCTTTAGCCAAACGCAAAGCAGATGGCTTTAAACTTGGCCGGCCTAAAGGACAATCACAGCTACTTAAGCTTGATTCTTTTGCTGAGGAAATTAAGGGATACTTAAAAAAAGGAATTAACAAAAGAGCAATATCTAAACTGATAGAATGCTCTCCATCAACTCTTTATTTATGGCTCAAAAGACGGAAATTGGGCAGTCAGATTAAGTGATTCTAATAAATAAAAATATTTCAATATATAAATACAGAAAAATATTAACTTTTCAGTTGCAAATAAAGTTAGCCAGAATGAATTATAAAATCAATTAATCTTAGCCAGGAAAATTATAGAATCACTTAATGTTAGCCCAATTTATTTTATAGTCGCATTTTATCTTAGCCGGAATCTGTTCTTGATTGCTGGAATTTGTCTTTATGATTGCAAGCCGTTACACTTAGCACGCTATAGTTAGGGCATTTTATATTCAACCCCATCATTCTAAAAATTGAATTGATAAATCCCTCGCTTTGCCTCAGCGGTAACCTGTATACCTGTCTAATTTCATGACAAATTATTATACTGAAATCAGTATATTGCCTAGGAGCCCCAGATCCATTATTCTCCTGATCTTCTTCGTACCAATTATCAATAGCCTCCTTGTCTAGCCAGAAATCTATCCTTCCACGATCTTTTAAAGCGTTGTTATACTTTGACCAATTTTTCAATTTGTATTTTTGTTTCGGTACTTTCCACCCTTTGTCTTCAGGATATTTGTATGGCATGTTACAACAGTATTTTGATGAAACGCGAACTTTATCATTTGTTGTGCTA
>JBJOQB010000124.1:0-4258 GCA_046050125.1 Pseudomonadota bacterium | reverse complement strand
CTCAAAAAGAGTTTGGTATTGTGTAACATGATTATTATAACAGGTTTTGTATTACATGGACGCATATATTTAAGAAAAAATCAGGCAATATAAAAATTAGTATATGTAAAATTTATAATAGATTGAATGCAAGTTGAAAAATAAGATAAATAAAGGCATATCATCAATATGGCAAATATAAAATATTATTTTTAAATATAAACATAATTAAATATATCTATATTTACCCTTATCATGGTAAGACTTTATTAGATAGTTATTTTATTAATTTTATAAGATAATAAAAATTCTTTATTTTAAGTAACTTACCTACAATGTCGTCATACCTGCGAAGACAGGTATCCAGAATTTTTTTACTGGATTCCCGTCTACACGGGAATGACATTAAATCAGCTTTTATCTATCTGTATGTAATACTCTCAATAATTTAATTGAGTTGATTTATATGCTATTTGTATATTTAATATGGGTTTCAATATAATCTCTAACTTCTTGATTTAGAACTTCCATATTTTTACCATTACTAGGAATAGGCTCTCCAATATGGATATTAATTACGCCAGCTTTTTTGATAAAGCTATTTTTTGCCCAGCATTCACCAGCATTATGTGAAATTGGTATTATATTTGCATTATTTTGTATTGCTAATCTTGCACCACCACTTTTATATGGTATTGATTGATGAGGTAAAGCACGAGTACCTTCAGGAAATAAAATCGGCACATAACCCTTTTTTAATTTTTCAGCAGTTTGTTTTGATAGATAAGCAAATGCTCTAATTCCATGCTTTCTATCAATATGTAACATATCTAACATGCCTAATACCCAGCCAAAAAATGGAATTAATAATAATTCTCGTTTAAATACAAAACATAAACGCTGAGGTAATAATCCTAAAAATGCTACTGTTTCCCATGCAGATTGATGTTTAGATAATATAATAGTTGGTTTGGTATTATCAATTAATTTAATATGTTCTAAACCCTCTATTTTATAATTAATTCCACAAATAAACTTAGCACTAGCTACAAAATGCTTACACCACATTCTAATTAATCGATATCTTATACTTGAATTAAAAAATGGAAAAGAAATTAAGCAAAAAACGCCATATATAACTACTATTAAAATTAAGTATATATTAAAAGCTATGCTACGAAATGCATTTATCATATAAAAATCTCAAACAAATATGCTATGAACTAAGTATAACATGATAGATAGTTATATCGCAGATTTTTTGCAATTAGAAAAATATGATATTTATTTGTGCATTGCATAAATATTATTAATAGTGTTAAAATCTGCCCTAAAAATACAATATATTTTGTAAAGTATTTTTGTTAGCTTTAAAAAATTTAAATAAATAATGAGATAAATTAGTAAATGAATATTTTAGTAACTAGTGCAAGAGCTTTTATAAGTGTAGATATAATTCGTGTTTTATCTCAACAGGGGCATAAAGTTTGGACAGTTGATTCTTTAGCTTGTCCAATTGCAAAATATAGTTCATATATTAAATCTTATTCAGAAGAAAAATATATTAAAATTCCTGCACCAAAGTTAAATTTTCATGCATTTTCGCAAGCAATTATAGATATTTGCCATAAAAATAGCATAGATTTTATCATTCCTACTAGCGAAGAAATTTTTTATTTAGCACAAATTAAAAATTTACCAGAACATACAAAATTACAAAGCATAAATATAGAAAAATTAAATAATCTACATAATAAAGCAAGTTTTGCCGAATTAGCAAACAATTTAGGCTATGGTTCTGGGGATTTTTTAGTTGCTAATTCATCTGAGCAATTAAAAGATATATTACAAGAAATTGGTCAAAATTTAAAAAACTATGTTGCTAAGCCAATTTACTCAAGATTTGCAAATAATGCTTTAGTATCTCCTAGTATAGAGCAAATAAAAAATATTCAACCAACTGAAAATTGCCCATGGTTATTTCAAAAGCGTATGATTGGTCAGGAGATATGTTTGTATTGCGTAGCTTCTGAAGGCGAGTTATTAGCTCATATTGCATACTTTCCAGAATTTCGTACAAATTTACATGGTGCTAGCCTATATTTTTCGCCGATTAATTTTACTGAATATAAAGAATTATCTGTAAATATAAAGAAAATGGCACAAGATTTTATCAAACATACTAATTTTACTGGGCAAATTAGCTTTGATATTATCAACACTACAAATGGCTTAGTTCCAATTGAATGTAATCCTAGAGGTACAAGTGGAGTACATTTATTATCTCAACAGCCTCAATTATTTGCCAATTCATTGCTTGGAATAAATACAAAAAGCTATAAAAGAAATGAGATAGATATAATAGATAATTTTTCTTACAAGCCAATGATGCTTTTTTTCCCAATATTGTTAAAACACCCCACATCAGTATTTAATCCAAGAAAACTCAAATTATTAAAGAATGCTCAAAATGTACTAAAAAATAATGACATTAGTGTAATTAAATCCATTATTTCTATTTCTGAGATTTTTGCTATTTCTTTACACAATAAAATAAGCTTTACCGAAGCAACTACATTTGATATAGAGTGGAATGGGGAAAGATATCAATGATTTTTAGTGTAAATATTTTAATAACTAAATAATATATAAAAGGAGTTTAATATGAAAATTTTAGCAACAGGAATTGGATTGCCTGCAGATTTAATTTCAAATGAATTTTTAGATGAAAAGTTAGAGATGCCTGCGGGTTATAGTTTAGAAAAGTCAGGTATAAAACAGCGTTATTTTTCAGCACGCAATGAATTACAAAGCGACTTAGCAGCAAAAGCTGTGGTTGATGCAGTTAAAAATGCCAATATTGATATAAAAACCGTCGACTTACTCATTTCAGCATGTGGCGTACAAGAGCAAATGTTACCATGCACTGCAAGTATAATTGCCAGTAAGCTAGATTTAGCTGATGGAATAGCAACATTTGATGTAAATGCTAGCTGTTTAAGCTTTATTATTGCATTAAATATAGCAAGCCATTTTGTAGAAAGTGGAGTATACAAACGCATAGTAATTGTATCCGCAGACCAAGCATCAAAAGGCATAAATTGGGACGACCCAGAATCATCTTTAATTTTTGGAGATGGTGCAGCTGCTACAATCATTGAAAAAGGCAGTGATAAGCAAGGCATTAAATCATATAAATTTTCTACATTTACAAAAGGTGTGGATTTTTGTGAAATTAGAGGTGGAGGAACTAGGTTGATGAAAATTCATAAGGGAATTAATGTAGAAGCTGATGCTAATACTGAAATAAATACTAAAGATTATTTATTCCATATGCAAGGTAAAAAATTATTTAAATTAGTTTCTGAAAAAATGGAAGATTTTTTAAATGATTTGTATAGCCAAGGTTCGATTGATAAAGATTCAATTGATGTGATTGTATTACATCAGGCAAGCCATTTAGGCATGTCTCATATTGTAAAAAGAGCTGGGTTTGCAGAAGATAAAGTTATTAATATATATAAAACTCATGGTAACCAAGTTGGTGCATCATTACCAAGCACATTACATGAAGGATATGTAAGTAATAAAATCAAAGACGGAAGCCGAGTATTACTATTAGGGACAGGGGCTGGGCTTAGTATTGGCGCCATGATTTTAGACGCATAAATGAAAAATATAGGATATTATGAAAATACTTATTACAGGTGCAACAGGTGGCTTAGGACGCAGTGCAATTGATTATTTAAAAAAATATGTTAATGATAATTCTAGTAATATCCAAATAAAAGCAACAGGGCGAAATGAAGCAATTGGAAAATTAATTACGCAAGAAAATAAACAACATAATATTCAAGTAGAATTTGTTGCTCTTAGTTTATCTAAGGCTTCAGATATAGAATTAGATAAATTAGTCAAAGATGTTGATGTTGTTTGGCATTGTGCGGCTAAGTCAGCGGCTTGGGGTAAATATAGTGATTTTGTTGCAGATAATGTAACAGCTACTAAAAGACTATTAGAACATTCTGCTAAACAAAATGTTAAGCAATTTATTCATGTTTCTACGCCTGCAGTTTACTTTGATTATACAAAAAATATCAATATAGATGAAACTTATAAAGCATCTAAATTTGCTAATATGTACGCTTCTACAAAGTGGCAAGCAGAACAAGAAGTTTTACAAGCAAGTTTATTATTTCCTCATTTGAGAACTGCTATAATTAGACCTAGAGCTATTTTTGGCGAATATGATAATATATTATTACCTTATATTTTAAAG
>JBJOQB010000123.1:0-16816 GCA_046050125.1 Pseudomonadota bacterium | reverse complement strand
ATATCAAAATCTAGCTTTTAGAACTAAAATGCTTGATTCAATTGATAAACTTAACAATCAACCAACTATAAATACTAAAGATTTTGCATATTCATTAGCAGAAATGCAGATGGCTCGTTCTTACAAACGATTTTCAATTAAACGCTACCAACATAAAAGCAAAAGCATTGATAATTATTATAATGCAATAGATGTGCCACAAGCAAAATTAAGATGGAAAAATGCATTTTTAGGATTTGCAATTTGGAGCTGGTCGGGCATAAAAAATATCAATATATCTGGTTTTCGCTCACTTGCTCTTAGCATTGGAAAACTAATATTTAGTGGATTAATTTCTCCAAGTTTTGGAGCGAAGTATCTTGATATACCTGTTGCTGTAACTATGGGATTATATAGTGGTGGATTCCCAGTTCTAACATCTGTATGTAAAAAAGCACCTGAATACTCTGAATTAATTGAAGAGAAAAAAAGCATTAAACAGCAAGAAAAATTGCTAAAATCATATAAATTAAATGGATTAACTAAAAAACCAAATGAAATTAAAGAGCTTGATGAAGAGCTATTACAACGTAAACAAAAATTAAAATACGATATAAAACTACAAAATGATAATTTAAAATATGCTCTAAAAGGTAATTGGCGTAGTGTTGCAAGATTAGGTACATTAGGAGCAATTATTGGATTAATTATCAGTAGTGGGGGAATTAGTTTACTAGCAAATGGCTTAATTATGGGAATTGGTCATTTTATGTATGCTATTGCATGCGGTGTAGATACAGATGTACAGAATAATTATGCAATCTGGCTAAACTTGAAACGTGCAAATTACTTTAAAGATGATGTAAAACAAGAAGATATAGATAATATATTTTCTCAACTTGATAATATAATTAATAAAATTATAAAAAAAACTAACTCTAAAGAACAAATAAAACAAGAATTAGAAAAAATTTGTACAGAGATATCACAAATTATTGATGAAAATAAAGTTGAATCTTCATGGTTACGTTCAAACCAAGTTTTAAAATCTAGTATACAAGATGCATATACTTACGAAGCATCATTATTATGCAAATATATTAATTCATTAGCTTATGATAGTAATTTTTCGCATACAAATATTTCAAAACTAGAGGATTTATCTACACAAATATATTTATACGAAAAAAATAAATATACTCAGTTAGATGAAAATGGAATAATTGGAAGATGTTTAAAAAGTAAATTTTATCTAAACAGAAAATCTGTTACTGCGGCTAAACATGTTACTAACAATTGGTATGGTCAAGCAGCTAAAAATTTTGGCACAAGTAATATATCAACTACTTTAAATGCAATTGCTGAAATAGCTTACTATAGCCCATTACATGAAGTGAATAAAGATGTAAGTAATGCTATTTTTACCACTGGAAAAACATCAGCAGGGTTTTCATCAGCTGCTGTACGCTCGCTTAGTAGCTCAAAACGTAATGAAACCAAGAAAATTTTTGAATTAGATTTAGGAGAAGTAAAAACAGTAAAAATTAAATCAAAAAATATGCATGAATTTTCATACAAAAATGTATGCTCTGAATTAGAATCAATAGAATATGCGACTAATTCTAAAGGTAATAGAGTAATTACTAGTTTAAATTTTAAAGTTTATGATGATAATGAGAAAGAAAAATCAAATGATAGTGATAAAATAATTAGCATTCCTGTAATTAATTTCTCCCCACAATCTAATCAACTTAATCGAGCTGGCACTAGGTATAAGAATTTAGTTAAAGCAAGCTGGGTAAGTACTAAAGCAGCTTATTCTATACCTAGGGACGTGATAAAACTTAATAGTTTCAAAATTTAAAAACTATTAATAATTTACTTTGGTTTATTTGCATTTGTTTTAGCCAAATTAACCAAGTAATCCATAACTTTTAATACTTCATCTCTACCGCCAACCATTTGTGAAGAAGTAACATACTTCCCACCAATTAATACTGTAGGAACGCCATCAATTTGGTAATCATCTGCCACTTTTGTTGCTTGCTTAGCCTTGGTTGCAATGCTAAATGAATGATAAACAGCTAATAACTGTTTTGCATCTATATTATTTTTAGTAGCAAATTTTGTAATATCATCATCTGTTTGTAATGGGTTGTTGTCTTGATGAACAGCATTAAATGCCTTATCGTGTAATAATTCAAGCTTACCCATTGATTCTAAAGAGTAGAATAATTTTTGATATTTTTCATATGCTTTATTAAATCCAACTGGTACTCTTTTTAGTATTACATTTTGTTTATTCTTTTCAACCCAAGATTTTAAATATGGGTCAAAAGCATAACAATGACCACAACCATATGAAAAAAACTCTACTACTTCTACTTTGCTATTTGGTTGTTTTACACCCGTTACTGCTGATGTGGTTTTATCGCTAATTACATGATAATCAAAATTAGCTTCTGGCTTTTGTGGACTAGCTGTTGCTAATTCTGAAAATATAATACATAAAATTCCAGCTAATGTTTTGGTTTTATTCACTATAAACTCCATTTTCTATTTTTGATTATAAAACTAAGTATTATTCTTAATTTTGTAGGATATTCTACTACATGTTTTATATATTGTTAAATTTTAGATATTGCGTCATATGCAAAGTTCGATTATTTTTTAGTTATTGTATTTTATATATTTATATTTAGCATTTAGCATTTAGCGTTTAACTAAAATACATGCTACAATCTTAGGTATTATAAGTATTATGTAACATATAATTATGAACCGTTATCCATTATGGAAATATATTTTAATCATAGTTGTTTTAGCTATTGGATTAATTTATACCATTCCAAACTTCTTTGGTGAAACTCCTGCTGTACAAATTTCAAGTGCAAAAGCCACTGTAAAAGCTGATTTAGAACTTCAGCAAAGGGTTGAGCAAATATTAAAACAACATAATATAAAACCTACAGGGATTACATTTGATAGTGGTAGCCATGCTAGCATTAAAATTCGTCTTGAAAATACTGATGTTCAATTAAAAGCAAAAGATATTTTAAATAAAGAATTAAACCCTCAAGAAAATGATTCAACTTATATTGTGGCACTAAATTTACTATCATCAACGCCAAATTGGCTCGCAAGCTTAGGTGCAAAACCAATGTTTTTAGGGCTAGATTTACGTGGTGGTGTACACTTTTTACTACAAGTTGATATGCAAGGGGCTATTAATAAAAAACTTGATAGCATATCTTCTGATATCCGCTTATTACTAAGAGAAAAAGATGTATCACATAATGGGATTGAAAAGCAAGAATCAAATATAGCTGTTACTGCACAAGACGAGGCTCAAGCTAAAAAAATTCAAGGTATATTACAAACTAGATTTAGTGAATTAGTTTTTGCTCAAAATGGAGTTCATGTTATTGGTAGCTTTACTCCTGTTGCTAACAAAGAAATTCAAGATAATGCGGTAAAACAAAATATTGTTACTTTAAGTAATCGTGTAAATGAATTAGGTGTAAGCGAGCCAATTATTCAACAACAAGGTGAAAATCGTATTGTTGTACAATTACCTGGTGTGCAAGATACAGCTAGAGCAAAAGATATTATTGGAAGAACAGCGACGCTGGAAGCAAGGCTTGCTGACCCTGCAAACTCTATTGTACAAAATAAAACAGATGCACCTGCTGGTACTGATGTTTATCCTATGGCAAATGGTAATTTTGCTGTAATGAAAAAAGGTGTTATTTTTACAGGGGATAGAATTAACACGGCTGCTGCTAGCTTTGACCAAAACCAAAATCCAGTTGTAAGCATAAAACTCGATGCTGCTGGTGGGCGTAATATGCGTGATACTACACGTGAAAACATTGGTAAACCAATGGGTATTATCCTATTTGAAAAAAATAAAGCAGAAGTTTTAACTGTTGCAACCATTCAAGGTGAATTTGGTTCTGATTTTCAAATTACAGGACAAAGAAGTACTGAACAAGCTAACGACTTGGCTTTATTACTGAGAGCAGGCTCTTTAGCTGCCCCAATGAATATTATTGAGGAGCGTACAATTGGACCTTCTTTAGGTGCTGAAAATATTGAAAAAGGTTTTAAATCTTTAATTTATGGATTTGCTGCAATTGCTGTGTTCATGATTTGCTATTACATGTTATTTGGTGTTTTTTCAGTATTAGCACTAAGTGTAAATGTTCTGCTTTTAATTGGTACTTTATCAATTTTACAAGCTACTTTGACTCTTCCGGGTATTGCAGCTATTGCATTAGCTTTAGGTATGGCAATTGATTCAAATGTACTGATTAATGAACGTATTCGTGAGGAGTTACGTGGAGGTGCAAGCCCACAAAAAGCAATTTATGCTGGATTTGCTCATGCATGGGATACTATTTTAGATAGTAATATTACAACTTTAATTGCTGGTTTAGCTTTATTAGCTTTTGGCTCAGGGCCTGTAAAAGGATTTGCTGTTGTACATTGTTTAGGCATTTTAAGCTCTATGTTCTCAGCTGTTTTATTTGCACGTGGCTTAGCTAATTTGTGGTATGGTAAAAGAACTAAGCTTACATCTGTATCCATTGGGCAAGTTTGGAAAGGCTAGCTATTTAAATCTAAATCAGACATAAATCACAATATCATGGGCTAATTTTATTAGCCCTTTTTTATTTATATAAATATTAATTATGTAATCAATATATAAACCTTGTGCAGTGCCATAAATTAGTTTAATATTAAAAAACAATTAGTATTTTTATGAAAATAATTTAAGTATGTTAATCATTATCATACTAGAATACAAGTCAATATTTGACTGTTAATATGTTAAATATTTACACAGCATTTGATTGTGTTTGTTATATCTTCTTTATAATTATAAAATATATTAATATAGTGAAAAATACAGAAAAGGAGCTCATATGTCAATGTCTGACCGCGATGGTAAAATTTGGATGGATGGTGAATTGATAGACTGGAGAGATGCAAACATACATTTGTTAACGCATACTCTACATTATGGCATGGGTGTCTTTGAGGGTGTTAGAGCTTACCAAACACCAAATGGTACAGCGATATTTCGTTTAGATGAACATACAAAGCGTTTACTAAATTCAGCAAAAATATTCCAAATGAATGTTCCTTACACATTCGAGCAGCTAAAACAAGCACAGCTTGATGTAGTAAAATTAAACAACCTTGCAACAGCCTATATTAGACCTATTATTTGGGTAGGTTCAGAAAAACTTGGTATTGCTGCACGAGGTAACACCATACATGCCGCTGTAGCTGCATGGACATGGGGTAGTTACTTAGGCGAAGATGGCTTAAATAAAGGAATTCGTGTAAAAACTTCTTCTTATACAAGACATCACGTAAATGTATCACTTGTGAGAGCAAAAGCTTCAGGCTACTACATCAATAGCATTTTAGCTAACCAAGAAGTTACAGCTCATGGCTACGATGAAGCTTTATTGCTTGATACTGAAGGCTATGTATCTGAAGGTTCTGGCGAGAACATTTTTATTGTTAAAGAAGGTGTTTTATATACACCAGATTTAGCATCATGCTTAGATGGCATTACACGTGGTAGTGTTATACAAATTGCTACTGATTTAGGTTACCAAGTTAAAGAAAAACGTATTACAAGAGATGAAATATATTGTTGTGATGAGGCATTCTTTACAGGAACAGCTGCTGAAATTACGCCAATTCGTGAATTAGATGACCGCATTATTGGTAATGGCGGAAAAGGCGAAATCACACATAGAATTCAACAGTTGTACTTTGATGCTGTACAAGGTAGAGCAGAGCAGTACAAGCACTGGCTGACTTTAGTTTAGACATATATATACTAACATAGTATAAAATTTACATAGGCTTATAGATAAAATTATATAAGTCTGTGTTGAATTAATTACCCAACCTTCATAAAATTTGTAGCAAAATCATAGTATAACTAGTCATTAATATAAAAATAAAATCAAAAAACTACATAAGGGAAAATTTAAAAGTAGAAGCAAAATTCTAAATATTTCATTACCCCTAACTATTAACCCACAAATACCAATATGCTAGAAAATCCAAGTAAAAAGTATAAAGCATTTAGCCAAATTTCTGATATGGCACATAAGCGTACATGGCCAAATAATGTAATAACAAATCCACCAATTTGGTGTAGTGTAGATTTGCGTGATGGCAATCAATCTTTAATTGAGCCAATGAATATCGAACGCAAATTACGTATGTTTAAGCAGTTAGTAGATTTAGGCTTTAAGGAAATTGAAGTAGGTTTTCCATCAGCATCTCAAATTGAGTTTGATTTTGTCAGGCAATTAATTGAAGATAAACTAATTCCAGATGATGTGTATATTCAAGTATTAACACAAGCACGCAGTCATTTAATTGACCGTACATTTGAATCATTAATTGGAGCTAAGCAAGCAATTGTGCATGTTTACAACTCAACAGCACCTGTAATGCGTAAACATGTGTTTGGTTTAGATGATGCAGGGATTATAAAAATTGCTACTGACCATGCACAGCAGATAGTTGATTTAGCTAAAAAATATCCTCAAACACAATGGCGTTTTGAGTACTCGCCAGAAATGTTCTCAAATACAGAACTTGAGTTTGCCAAAGCAATTTGTGATGCAGTAGTAGAAACATTTCAAGCAACACCACAAAATAAATTAATTTTAAATTTGCCAACAACAGTAGAGTGTTCAACGCCAAATATCTTTGCTGACCAAATTGAATGGATGCATAATAATTTAGCTAAAAGAGATTGTGTAATTATTTCTGTACACCCACATAATGACCGAGGAACAGGAACAGCAGCAGCAGAACTAGCTTTACTTGCAGGTGCTGAGCGTTTGGAAGGTTGTTTATTTGGAAATGGCGAAAGAACAGGAAATCTTGATTTAGTAAATGTTGCATTAAATATGTATACGCAAGGCGTACACCCAAATTTAAATATTAATAATATTGATGATATACGCTCAACAGTAGAATACTGTAATCAATTACCCGTACACCCACGACACCCTTATGTTGGCGATTTAGTATACACATCATTTTCAGGCTCGCACCAAGATGCAATTAAAAAAGTATTATCAAAATATAATGAAAATGATATATGGAATGTGCCATATTTACCAATTGACCCTAAAGATTTAGGTAGAAGCTATGAGGCCATCATACGTGTAAATAGCCAATCAGGTAAAGGCGGGATTAGTTTCTTACTTGAAAATGAATATGGTTTACAATTACCACGTCGCTTACAAATTGAATTCAGTCAAATTGTACAAAACCATATGGACGAGAATAACCAAGAACTTGAAGCTAAAAATATTTGGGAAATCTTCAAAAAATCTTATTTGCAAACTCATGGTTTAGAATATCGTAATCATCAATTGGTGGAAGATAGCTTTAAGCAACACCCTGTAAACATTAGTGTTGATTTAGTTGATTTAAATACAAATATAGCAAATAAACAAGAGTTTAATCTAAAAGGCGAAGGTAATGGTCCAATTGATGCATTTATTCATGCTGTGTGTAAGCATATAAATTGCGATATAAAATTTTTGGACTACCATGAGCATGCAATGGAACAAGGTGCAGATGCTAAAGCGGTTAGTTATATTGAAATGATAGTAGGCAATCAAACATTATTTGGTGTTGGTATACACGAAAATATTTTAACTGCTTCTATTTTAGCTATTTTATCAGCGATTAATCGTAGTAGAGTTTAATATATGTGGCGGTTATGGAGATTGTCATCTTTATTGTAGTTTGATTATAATGTGGAAAATGTAAAAGCGTGAAAGGAAATTAACATGAGCGAAAATATTATAAAAGTAACAGATGCATCATTTGATAATGATGTATTAAATTCAGATAAACCTGTTTTAGTAGATTTTTGGGCTGAATGGTGTGGTCCATGCCGTATGTTAGCTCCAATTTTAGAAGAAGTTGCTAAAGATATGGCAGGTAGAGTATCTATTGCAAAAATGAACGTAGATGAAAATGAGGATATTCCTGCAAAATTGTCAATACGTGGTATACCAGCATTGCTATTATTCAAAAATGGTACATGTGTTGCAACTAAGGTGGGTGTGCTATCTAAATCTCAATTAATTACATTTTTAGAAACTAATTTAGAGTAATTTTAGCACGGCAAGCTTATATGTGTATAAATAAAACAACATGTATATGATTGTAATTATACAATCTGTATTGTGATTGATAATTATTTATGCTAAAATCTGCAAAGAACTTTTAGTTCGACTTGCTCGCCTCCCTGAGTAAGTTCCCGTGAGGGTATCCCATTTTCCCACCGTGTTTTGCATATTATGCCATTCAACGGTGGTTTTTTCTTTTAATCTATGTTAAAAGTATTGGATTATTCTTCTGTATTTTCACTATAATTTAGCCAAGTTTGTAGTTTCTTAGATAATTCTTCTACCCCTTGTTTTTTAGAGCTAGAAAATAATTGAATTTCAATTAAATTATGTGGTAGTTTTAAGCTATTAATTTTTTCCTTGCATATACGAATTGATTTAACTTTTTCTTCATTATTTAGCTTATCGCTTTTATTAAGTAAAATATGTATTGGCTTATGTACTTTTGCAAACCACCTAATCATGATTTCATCTAAATCAGTTACAGGACGTCTACAATCCATAACTAAAACTAAACCCTTAAGTTGTTGGCGTGATACTAAATACTGCCCTAAAAACCCGTCCCAGTTTTTGGTTGTTTGCTTAGTAGTTTTAGCATAACCATAACCAGGTAAATCTACTAAAAATCCTACGGATTCCTTTTTGCGGATTACATCAAAAAAGTTTAAATGTTGAGTACGACCAGGCATTTTACTCATATGAGCCAATTGTTTTTGATTAGTTAGTGCATTGATTGCACTTGATTTACCAGCATTAGAACGACCTACAAATGCTATTTCTGGAAGTGTTGAATCAGGTAGACCTTTAGTTTCTGCAACGGTAATATTAAAGGCAGCTTGTTGAAAGAAAAATGGCATTGTGTATAGTCCTATATAAAATGCATAATAATTATTTATGAATGTATCATTTTAGCATATTAGGCTATAATATTGAAATTAATTGATATTATTAGATTGAGCAACTAATAATGTTAAATAAATTTATGTATAAAAATTGAGGGTATTATTTATATACAAGTTTTATAGACTAAATATATATGAGATGTACCTGCTTTCGCAGGTATATATAAAATTATAGGCTCTATACTTCTGCTACCACTTCATTTTTCAATCCATTATGCCTTAAAAATGCACTAATATCAGGTTCTCTACCTCTAAATGCGATGAAACTCTCTAGTGCTGGGCGTGAGCCTCCAACTTGTAGAATTTCTTTTAGATATTTATTGCCTATATTTGCGTTGATAATTGTACCACTTTTTTCTTTTTCTTCTTCAAAAGCTGCAAATGCATCGCTAGATAAAACTTCTGCCCAATGATAGCTATAGTATCCAGCTGCATATCCACCAGCAAACACATGTGTAAAAGTATTTGCCCAACGGTTTATATCAAGCTGTTTGGTTACATGATATGTATCATTAATTTGTTTTGCTAATTGATTAATATCAGATACCTCATCAGCGATATGAGCTTGCATATCTAACATACTAAATGTAACTTGCCTTAGTACAAATAAGCCATTTAGAAAATTTTTAGCTTTTAGTATTTTATTAAATAATTCCTGTGGTAAAACTTCTCCACTATCAATATGTTTAGTTAATGTTTTAACTGTTTCATAATCCCAGCAAAAGTTTTCCATAAATTGACTTGGTAACTCAACTGCGTCCCACTCTACGCCATTAATTCCTGAAGCATTATCATCTTCAATTTTAGTTAACATATGATGTAAGCCATGTCCAAATTCGTGGAATAATGTAATAACATCATTATGCGTAATACAACTTGGCTTAGTTTCATCAGCTGATTTATTAAAATTACAAATTAAATATGCAATTGGTAAGCCATTTTGTGCAATTTCTGCTTTACATTTATTACGTGAGCTATCCATCCAAGCACCATTTTGCTTGCCTTGTCGTGTATATACATCTAAATAAAAATATGCAACTTCTTGATTTTGATTATCTAATATACAAAAGAATTTTACATCTGCATGCCAAACTTGGGCTTTTTGTTCAACAATTTTTACATTAAATAATTTCTCAATTAGGCTAAACAATCCAGCTAATACAGTTGGTAAAGTAAAATAAAGTTGTACTTCTTGTTCTGAATAATTATATTGTTCTTGACGTAAGATATCACTAATATAAGAAATATCCCACAATTCTAAATCTTGATTAAATTTAGATTTAGAAAATTGCTTTAATTCATCAATTTCTTTTAAACCATTAGCTTTCGCAGAGTTAGCAATATTCGTAATAAAATCAATAACTTTTTGTGGCTGTTTTGCCATTTTAGTAGCTAATGAAACTTCAGCAAAGTTATTATAACCCAGTAATTTAGCTACTTGCTGTCTTAGTTGTAGTAATTTATGAATTAATGGAGCATTATTCCATTCTGCTTCGCCTTGTGAGAATTGAGTAATTTCAGACGCTCGAGTAACACCTGCTTTATACAATGCTTCTCGAATCTCTCGATTTTTACAGTATTGCATAATTTGTGAGTACACTGAGCCATGCAACGTAAGCTTATAACTACCATCTTCTTGTACTAATCCGTCTAAAACGTGTTGAGGTATTCCATCAAGTAAATGTTTATCTTCAGCTTTTACAATATAAGCAAATCTGTCATTTGCATCTAACACATTATCTGATATTTTTTTGCAGGTAATTGCTTTTTCACTTTGTAGATTTAAATAAATTTGCTTATCTTCCCCTTCAAGTTCAGCACCGCCTAATTTAAAGCCTAAAATACTATCCTCTAAAATTTTAAAGCGAGTTGCAGTTATGCATAATTCATCTAGTTTAGCTTGATTATTATCTTGTTTAGCCTGCTGTGCTTGTTCAAACAACTGTTTAGTACGCTTGTATAGAATTTCATTTTGCCCTAATTCTGCCCAAAAAGCAGTAATTTTTTCAATTTGAGCATTAATTGCATCTCGCCATTCTTGGCTATCACAAACACCTGAATAATGATTTGCAATCCCCCATGCATAACTTAATGGTTTAGTTCCTAAATCAACTAATTCAGATACAGTATGCCAGTTTAGAATTTGGCTATTTTCTGATTCCGCAATTGATTTTTTGGCAGTTTCAATACCAATATTAAGTGCTTCTTCTAAAAACTCTGGTTTTATGAGTTCAAATTGCGTAAAGCCTTGTAAATTTAGTAGTGGGTTGTTTATCATATTATGTATGTTTTTTTAATTGATAGACTTATACTATATCTGAATTATAATCTTTTGTCATATAATAAAAAAAGCCAGCATCTTTGAAATGCTAGCTTATACATTAGAGCAGTAGTATACTAAACTACTTATCTAAAATTTCTAAAACTATAATTTATGCTTGAGATGCAGCAGCAACTTGTGCAGCAACTTCAGCAGCAAAGTCATCTTGTTTTTTCTCAATGCCTTCGCCAACTACATACATAGTAAAGCTATGTACTTCAGTTTGATTAGCTTTTAACATATCAGCAACTGTTTGTTTATCATTTTTTACAAATGATTGATTTAATAAACTAACTTCTTTAAGGTATTTCTGTACAGCACCTTCAACCATTTTAGTAATAAATTCAGCTGGTTTACCTGATTCTAAAGCTTTAGCTTCAGCAACACTACGCTCTTTTTGCACTAATTCTTGGCTTACATCTTCAGTTCTTAATGCAACAGGTTTCATTGCTGCAATTTGCATTGCTACGTCTTTAGCTGCAGATTCATTACCTGTGTACTCTACTAACACACCAATTTTTTTGCCATGTAAGTAGCTTGCTTGAGCATTGCTGTTAATACGAATAAAACGACGAATAGTAATATTTTCGCCAATTTTACCAATTAAAGCTTTTCTTGTTTCTTCAACTGAAGTTCCATTAATGCTTAAAGCAGATAATTCTTCAACTGTTGTTGGATTGCTTTGAGCTACTAAATCAGCGCAATTTTGTGCAAATGATAAGAAATCATCATTTTTAGCCACAAAATCTGTTTCGCAATTTAATTCAATTAAAGCACTAGCACCATTTGCTTGAGCAATTGCTACAATACCTTCAGCTGTAATTCTTGCAGCTGCTTTGCTTGCTTTATTACCTAATTTAACACGTAATAATTCTTCTGCTTTATCCATATCGCCATTAGCTTCAGATAAAGCCTTTTTGCATTCCATCATTGGTGCATCTGTTTTAGCACGTAGTTCAGCTACCATGCTTGCTGTAATTGCTGTCATATATACCTCTTGTGATAAATTTAGAGTTTTGTTTGATTTGTGAATTTTTCTTATAAAACACAAAATGCGATAAGCTATTAAATTGAGATGTAATTAAATAACATTATCGCACTAGATTTTATTTAAACTGTTTTAAATTGATTGAGCCTAAGCATTATCATTTTGATTATCTTCAACATCATTTGATGAGTCATCTTGACCTTCATCATCTCTGATTGTTGCTAATAATTCCTGAGTAGCATTTTCACGACCTTTTAAAACTGCATCAGCTACATATTTTAAAATACATGCTACAGCCATAGAAGAATCATCATTTGAAGGAATAACATAATCAATACCTTCAGGAGAGTAGTTAGTATCTACGATACCAATTACAGGAATGCCTAATTTTTTAGCTTCTGCAATTGCAATTTTATGATGACCAACATCTACTACAAACATAGCATCTGGTAAGCCATTCATATCTTTGATACCATCAAAGTTTAACTCTAATTTTGTACGCTCACGTTCAAATAATAAAGCTTCTTTTTTAGTCATAACGTTTATTTCGTTACTTTCAGTAGCAGCATTCATTGATTTGAATTTTTTGATAGATGATTTAACTGTTTTGAAGTTAGTTAAAGTACCACCTAACCATCTTTGGTTAACATAGTAGCAACCTGAGCGTTGTGCTTCAGCAGATACGATTTCTCTTGAGCTACGTTTTGTACCAACAAATAAAATTTTGCTGTTATTTGCTGATAAACGTTGAATAAAACTTAAAGCTTCAGCTAATCTTTGAGCTGTTTTTTCTAAGTTAATAATGTGAATTTTGTTACGAGCACCGTAGATAAACGGAGCCATTTTTGGATTCCAAAAACGAGTTTGGTGACCGAAGTGGCAACCAGCTTCTAATAATTCACGAATACTTATATGCATAATATACCTATAATTAAAGGGTTAGAACTATAAACAGCTAGAGAACAAATAATGCACCCTTTATTTAGCTGTTTAGCGAATTGAACTGAAACTAAATTATAAACCAATATAAGCTCTTATTCAAGTTTGAGCATTTAGTTTTTTATTTATATATTCTTGACAATATTAAGAAAATATACTCTAATAGACTAAGTAGACTAATTTAATATGGTTAAATATGGAAATCGTCAATATTCACAATGCAAAAACACATTTTTCCAAGCTAATTGATGCAGTGTTAAGAGGTGAAATGGTTACAATTGCAAAATCAGGAAAACCAGCGGCTCTTTTAGTGCCTATTCAAAGTTTAAAATCGAAAAGAAGTTTTGGAGTATTAAAAAATAGAATTAAGTTGCATAATGATTTTAATGAGCCATTACCACAAGAAATAATTGATAGTTTTGAAGGTAAATAATGCGTGTACTAATCGATACCCATATTTATCTTTGGGCAGTAACAGATGATGATAAACTTTCACAAAAAGCACGACAAATTATTATGAAAGCTAATGAAGTTTTTGTTAGTAGTGCAAGTATTTGGGAGATATCAATTAAACAATCCTTAGGCAAAATTGATGGAGATATTGAGCTATTAATTCAGGGCATTGAACAAAGTGGATTTGTTGAGCTTCCTATTCGTGCTGTTCATGCATTTACTGTAAGTCATTTACCTAATATTCATAAAGACCCATTTGATAGAATGTTAATTGCACAAGCAATAAGTGAGCCTATGCATTTTTTAACAGCAGATGAAATGCTACAAGATTACTCTGAGCTTGTTATAAAATTATAACTATATTTTAAACAAATAGTATTTATATTATATTTAGCTTAAATTTAATATAAATATTTCATCAGCAAATCCAATTTTTTCAAGCCCTTTGTATAAAACATCTCGTTGATTTGTTTTTATAATATCATCTAATATATAGTATTCAGCATCATTTCTTGTAAATCGTGTTTGTGCATATTTAAATGCACTTAATGCATCTAGTCTCTGTTGAGCATAAACTAAGCTAGCTAAAGTTGGCTGATTAGCATTAATTTGTATACCATACTTATATGCTGTTTGTATATTTTGTTGATTTAAATTATATTGTGCATGCCACCATGCATTAACATGTGATTTTACATATTTAGGGCAGGTATCTTTATCTAAAAATCCCCCATGATTAGGCGATTTTATGCTTTGCATAATTTGACGTGATTGATAAATAGCTGTGCTAAATTCTTGTTCTTTTTTCAAATTTACAAGCACGCTATGTTGCCCACTTACACTCTGTACAATTAGCACTTTTTCATGTTTATGTTGAATATTTGTGCTTTTATAATTATTTGTATTTTGATAACTATTTGAGTTTCCAAGGTTATTATCAGGAATATACTGTATTAATGGTGGTTTAAGTTTAGTTGGCATATTTAATAGCTACATATAATTTTAAAATAATTAATTTAATATACTAAATATTTTATTAATAAATGTAAATTGGTAATTGTACCAAATTTATTCTGGCTTATTTTGTTGGATTAAAAAAAATAAATTTATAAATAGGCTATATAAATATATTAAAATGTTAATTTACTTTAATAGCTATAATATTTTTGCTACAATATTTATATATTATTTTAACGAAAGATTATTATGATTAAATCTAAACTACAAAAGTTGTTTTTTTATAGCATATTGAGTTTGAGTATATCTCATAGTTATAACGTGATGGCTCAGGAAAATTCAGTATCTACACAAATATCTAGCTTAATTAGTGCTGGACAATTTGAACAAGCTTTAGTAGCAATAGAAAGCGAATTGAAAAATAATGCTAAAGACCCAGTTTTAAGATTCCAACATGGTATTTCACTAGCTGGTCTTGGTAAAAACGATGAGGCGATTGCAGATTTTACAAAATTAACTGAAGATTATCCACAATTGCCAGAACCATATAATAATCTTGCTGTAATTTATGCTTATAAAGGTCAATTAGAGAAATCACGAGCTGCCCTTGAAATGGCGATTAAAGCTAATCCAAATTACGTATCTGCACATGATAATTTAGGCGATGTATATAGCAAATTAGCTGCTAATCATTATGAAAAAGCTGTAAATTTAGATAATAAAAATGATTCTGCTCGTTCAAAATTAAATATGTTATCTGCAATTGCAAATTTACCAATTGGCTCACGTCAAGTTTATAATGGTGTTGCAAGTTCTGCTCAAGCAAAGCAAGCCTTTTCATTTAAATCAAATACGCCAAATTCTTCTAATTTAAGTGCAGGTGGTTTATCTAAACAAGAGTTAGAAAAACAAGCAAAAGCGGAAAAACTAGAAAAGGCTAAAGCTGAGAAGGCTGAAAAAGCAGAGAAATTAGAGAAAGCAAAACTAGAAAAAGAGCAAAAGTTAAAAGCAGAAAAATTAGAGAAATCTGAAAAAGTTGAAAAAGCCAAAAAAGAAGTTGAAGCTAAACCTGCAACATCAAGTGCTGTAGTTAGTAATTCTCCTAGTAAATCAGCACCTACTACATCTCCAACACCGACTATTACAGCTCCTGCAAAAACAGTAGCAACTTCATCAAATGCTGGTGATGAACAAGAGGTAGTGAAATCAGTTAATTCATGGGCAAGTGCTTGGAGCAATAAAAATGTTGGTTCTTACCTTGGATATTATTCAAGTGGATTTAAGCCTAATGATGGTTCTAGCCGTGCTGCTTGGGAAGAAGCAAGAAAAACACGTATTCAAGATAAAGGGAATATTGATGTTTCTGTATCAAATCCTAAGGTTACAGTTTCAGGCGATACTGCTACAGTTACATTTAAGCAAGTTTATAAATCTGATAAATTACATGATACTACACAAAAAACTTTAGTTATGGTTAAAGTTAATGGAAAATGGCAGATTAAACAGGAAAAGGGTAATTAATATAGAATAGAAGTGTTATCTATATAATTTATATTATGCAATACTAATACCTAATACCTGCTTTATGCAGGTATTTTTTATTTATCTATTTTTATACCCTATTATAATAAGCCTTATCTACTAACACATCAGCTTGATAATTTTGACTAAAATCTGAAAATCCTTTGATTGCATCTTCAATATCTTTATCTTGTCTTACTGCAAATGCATTAAATCCACATCTTGCCATGTATGCGAGTTGGTCTCTTAAAACATCGCCTGTAGCTAAAATGATGCCATCATATCCAAACCTTGTTTTAAGTAAGTAAGCTTGTGAGTAAGCTCTACCGTCTCTAAATGTATCAAATTTTAAAACAATAATAGGTAAATTAGCTAAAAATGGTTTGAGTAAATTTACATCATCATCTGGATTAAGGATTACTCCAATTTTATTATGATGTTCATGATGTAATTGCTCGTGTGAAATGTAGTATGTTAATGGAAGTATATTATTATCAATTATATGATTAGGTTCTGTATTATTGTTATCAATTATTTTCCATATATTTTCTTCAATTACATAGCTAAT
>JBJOQB010000122.1:0-9812 GCA_046050125.1 Pseudomonadota bacterium | reverse complement strand
GTAAATCTTGTGGACACATTGATAATGCAGATATAAATGCGTCAAAGAACATTTTAGCGGCAGGACTTGCCGTGTTAGCTCGTGGAGAGAATATAAGACCAAATAAGAATATTTGTAACAGCAAATATTTTTACGAGGCAATCTCTGTGAAGCGAGAACCCACCAAAGATACGAAAGTATCAGTAGGAAACCCCGTCCTTTAGGGCGGGGAGGATGTCATATAGTCAGTAAATTTCAACTAGCTGGAAACTCTCCATTCTTAACTTCTTCCACATACTTTATAATTGCTCCTTCAATCGTCAAATTATTACTATCTTTGCTTAAATAATTCTTGCTAAATGAAGGGGCTTTACCTGTAAAAATACCCAATACATCGTTTAATACTAAAACTTGACCATCACAGTTTTTACCTGCCCCAATTCCTATGGTTGGTACGCTTAATTGATAAGTAACTTTGTGTGCTAATTCGCTAGGTATTGCTTCAAATAGCACCATGCTTGCACCAGCTTGTTCTAGTAGTAATGCATCTTTTTCTAAAATTAATGCATCTGCATCATTTGTTGCTTGCTTTTTAAATCCACCTAATACATGTACAGATTGGGGAGTTAAGCCTAAATGAGCACATACAGGTATGCCTCTAATCGTTAAATAATTAATAGTTTCAGCTAACCATGCACCGCCTTCTAATTTAACCATATGAGCTCCTGCTTGCATTAGCTTACTAGCATTTGCGTAGGCAATTTCGGGGCTGTTATATGTGGCAAATGGCATATCTGTTAATAAAAAACATCTTGAATTGCCACGATTTACGCATTCAGTATGGTATACCATATGTTCTATGGTTACAGGTATGGTTGTACTTTGTCCTTGAATGACATTACCTAAAGAATCCCCAATTAAAATTACATCAACGCCACAAGCATTTAAAATTTTAGCAAAACTTGCATCATAGCAAGTAAGCATAGCTATTTTTTGCTGTTCTACTTTATATTTATTTAAGGTATTTATAGTGATTTTGGTTGGTTTATTATTATCACTTATGTTTAGGCTTGTACTTAAGTAGCTCATTGATTTATTATCCTTGGTTATTTTTAGTTTTTTTAATGTTCTAGCTTGTTAATTACGATATTAAATTGTCTAATTACTTCATTTAAACCCGCCTTAATTGGTGCTGTATCTGGGTTATTTTCATACTTTGCAACTTGCATCAAATTAAATTTTGGTTGTGATAAATCTGTATCAAGTTTATCAACCAAATTATCTAATAATCTTTGATATGGTTGTTCTATCACTGCTCCAATTACTTGAGGTAAGGGCAAATTATGCTGTTGAGCGTACATTTTATATGCTGTTAGTGTATCGACTGTATTTTGTCGTGATTTATCTTGCGGTGGAGGCGGTGGAATGATAGAAATGACTTTATCTCCCGATAAATGATGTAAGTCAAATTTCTGCACTAGAGTACTAAAAATTGCATTTTGTGCCTCAATTTCAGTTGTAATATTATTTGTATTTATACCTAACGAAGACAAAAATTGTTTTTCTTCATCATTAATTTTTCTAGTTCCTGCTAGTAAAAAAGTTTTATCAGGTATACCGCCAGATTTTTTAATTTCGCCTAATGTTTGATATATTCTTTGGTACATGCGTTCACATCTTGCACCAAAGATAAAGTAGGTATCTGGGTTTGCATTACTTTCATTATTATTTTGCACAGAATGAAAGCCTAAATTATTTAAATTAATTTGTATATGATGTGCTATATGTTCTGGAATATCTTTATCGCTCAAATGCCATCTTTCGGTAATTTTACCATCTTTACCTATATCGCCAAACCTTACATTTAAATCAATATTTTGTAGTTGTTGGTTAATGTCAGTAAATGAATGACATTTTGTAATATCAATATTATGTCCTAAACTTATTAAATTATTTATCAAATCTTCAAAATATGGCGATAGTGTAATATTATTTTCAGCTTTATTATATGTAAAAATATTATTAAAATGCCCTAAAATTCGCTTAGGATTACTTACTAATTTTTGGTGTAAATTAGAACCTTGTTCTACATTATATTTGATATTATATGTATAGTTGCTTTTAATATTAGCATTTTCATCAGTATTAATGCTAAAAGATTGTAATTGTTTTTGGGGTAAAATTTTAACCATGTTTTTTAATAATTATATTTAAATTAATTATATCAATAATATCAATTTTTATTCTTATTATTTATTCAGTAATTTAGCTTTATTTTGCATTTGAATTGCTGTATATGTAGCTAATAATGCCTCAATTCTTTGCTTCTTTTCCATATTCATGTTAGCTAAATGGTTACTAATGCCAATAATTCGGACATATTCTTGTATTAATGCCCTTTCGCTAAGCTTAGTTAGGTCTTTTTCCCAGTCTCCACCTTTGAATCTTTTATTAATTTCTTCTTTATACAAAGCATAGCTAGATTGATTTTTAGCACTTTTATTTGTGTTTTCCTGTGTCGCTGATGCTGTAGAAGTAGAGCTAGCATTGGCTTCAGATGTGCTAGTATTTTGTGCAAATACATGTGTAATATTAATATTTAAGCATAAAAATAATAGTATAATTAAGCTGAATTTATATACTTTATTCATAATTTCTATCGATTCTCAAGTGAATTATTTTGTGTGTTTTGTGCTTTATTTGCCATGCCTTGAGCAGCATTTGCAACTAAAACAGCTAAATTAGCTTCTATACGTTCTTGTTGTTCGTATTGCCTACCTTGAATGGCTAAATCAAGGGCTTTGACTTTTAGTAGCTCTATCATTAATCCTCTTTGATTTTGTGAAGATAAGCTTTTAGCCCAATTTGCCCCGTCATTTCCTACGCCCATGTAGCGACTTGATTCTTTATCAAACATTGATGCAATTGAGCTTTTATTTCCCTGATTTTCTAAATATTCATTTTGGATATTTTTTAATGAATATAATGCAGGCGACATTAAAGCATCTTTTTGTTGCTTTTGTTGAATGTAGGCACGACCATTTACACTTTCTTTTGAAGCTTGTGGCAATGGATTGTCAGGCAGTCCTACTAATTGATTGATAAAATCTAATTTTGATTTATATTCAGGTGTGTTAGCTGCTGTTGGTGTGAAAATTGAGGCGATATTTATGGATTTCCCTGCCAGTTTTCCAACTTCTTTGCATAAACCTGCATTAACTTGTGCTTTTGTACAGTAATTTTCTTGATAATTTTTAATACTATCATTTATAACTTTATCTTGTTCTGCGTAAGCACCTGCACTTGCTGTTATTTCTTTATTTACATCTTCTAGCGTTTTTTGATTACTTGCTTCAATTTCTTTTTGAATAAAATTGCGACCTGCAGAAACTAAACAAGGATTGTAACCTTGCCCAAATTCAGCACCATAATCAAACCTTGCTTGTTTAACACGTTGTGATTGCGACATTGCATTGAGAGCTTGAGCTGTTACTTGAGCAGAGTTTTTTGTTGCTTCATTAATTTGATTAGCTGCAACGGCTTTTTGCTTGGTAAGTACAGCAATTGCAGAAGTTAATCTTTCGCTATTAAACTGTAATTGAGCAGCTAATGCAGCATCTACACTTGTAACAGCTCCGACAATTGCAGTGCCTGATGCTACAAATGCAGGTGCGACTGCTTCAAATATATATAAAGGGCAAGTAAAAGCTACAGCAATACTGGTTGAGGTTAGTGCAGTAATAGCTATAGTTATATTTCGTTTTTTATTTTTCATTTTATATTATTGTATATTTTGGGTGGCTAACTTGCTATATTGCTGTTGTAGTTGTTGCTGTTTAATTTTACCGTCCATGACTAATAATGCAGCTAAATTTGCTTCAAGTCTTTGATTTTGTTGATATTGTTTTTGGTGTAACCAAGTTTCTAAACCGTGCATTTTTAGTGCTTCTACCAGTAAGCCACGTTCTGTTTGGCGCGCAAGTTGTCCCGCCCATTTGTTAGCTTCTTCCCCGCCGAAATACTGATTAACTCTAGCTTTTAGCAATTGATTTGGTGAATAATTTTGATATTCTTTTTGCTGTAAATTTGCTAAACGCACAGCTTGTAGGCTATATGCAGGAATAGAAATTAAAGCATCTTTATTGATTTTATGCATAAATTTTACTTTAGCTTCCAAGTTAGTGCCAATATTACCCTCAACAGGTTCATCAGGTTCACCCATGATATGTTCGATGTAGGCTAGCCTTGCTTTGTCTTCATCTGAATCTTTTTTGCTGGCTTTGAATAAATAAGCTGCATTGATATCCGCTCCCGCTAATTTACTTTCACTACATAGCCCTTGCTTAGCTTCAGATTTTGTACAAAATAATTTGTAATGACTTTGCAAACGGTCGCCAATTGCTTCAGATTTTGATTTAACCATAAACCCAGGTTTATTATCAGTGTCCATAGTTTCAATTTCTAAGCCAATATTTTTTTCAGCCGCATCAAATGCTTGATTTAGTGTTTCATTTTGTTTTGTGGTTTGACATGGTTGAAAGCCTTGCCCTGAGTCAGGTGCATAATTCATCGTTGTTTGTGCAATATCTTCAGCTTGTTTTTGTGATTTCATCGCTGTAACTAAAACTTGTGCTGATTTTTGCATGCCTTCGCCTACATTATTCGCACTCATTGCTTCTTGCTTAGTGGCAACGGCAACAGCACTAATAATACGTTCAAAATTGAATTGCATACTTGTTGAAAAAGCAGTGCCAAATGCAGTAATTGCACCAATTGATGTTGATGTAAGTGCGGCAATTGCACCAATTGTCCAAATTTCAGCGGGACCACTTGGTACTAATCCTGCTGTTGCAATTCCAATCATGCTTGAGCTGATGGCAACGGTAAGTATAATTTTATTTTTTTTATTCATAGTTTTATCTTAGTTTTTGATGTTATCAATTTGACTAGCAACATACTTAGGCGTTGCAATCACTCCACCCTGCAAATTCGCATCACTAGTTATTGGTGTAGTAATCGGTTGAGTCTGTGAATTAACCAAACCTTGATTAGAATTAGCACTAGGATTTACATAAATAGGAAACTATATTATAAAAATATTTTACTTTATAATTTTAGCTAGTTCTAAATCTTTTAGCTCTATATGCCAGTTTTGATGAAATTCAATCCTAAGTTGCCAGCCATAAGGGTATCCCTGTAAAATAATTTCTAAGCAACATTTTCTGCTATATGTTTTTTCTCCAATAAATAGTTTATCAATATGGCGTAAACTATTATTATTGATTTCATCATCGTCATCAAATTGTAAAGCTTTTTCATATTCTAAAGATGGATTAATATCTCCAAGAATCCAATTTATTGATTTAATATTAGATAATTTAAGTATGCTATATGTAGATACTTCATCATTAGGATATACAAATTCATTACGCATTCTTCGTATTTTAATACATATTGTTTTTTTTGACTGAGTAATGTCCGTTAATCTAAAACTAGAATCAGATATTAGGCTATTTATAAACATAATATCGTGAATAAAATTAGAATTTTGCCTAGTTTTATATTTTACTTTTTTTAATTTAGAAAAGTAATTTATAAATATTTCTTCAAAATTTGGTTGTGTTCCCATAAAATAGACCTTTTATTTATCAATTTTTCTTATACTTCCATCATCTCTTATAGAATACTTATTTCTTTTATCTTTCCAATCTTTAATATTTCTCCATCTCTTCCATGTACTATCTGCATGCTGTGCAGTATCCTTTTCCCAAATTGAACCATCTTCTATATTAATATATGCTTTAGTTTCATATTTTCTAAATGAATCAGGAGAATTTTTAGGATTATTAGGATATATAATCTCATCTTTTGCAATAATCCCATCACTCGGATTAGCAACATATTCAGGCGTTGCAATCACTCCACCCTGCAAATTAGCTTATTAGTTAGGCTAGCTTACAAATCATCTGTTAAATATGGATTTTTTATTTCCAATATTTTGGGATCTGGCATTTGTTTATTAAAATACCCATCAAATACTAAATAAATAGACTTATAATAATCTATAATTTTTTTGTTTGAAATATTTTTTATTTTGAATTTATCTTTTTTATCAAGGTGAAATATAATACAATCGCATATAAAGCTATATATTCTAAATACCTTAAAATATACTTCTCCATCATAAATACCTTCTTTATGTAACTCATATATAGCCAACTCTAATTTAAAATACTTATCCTTATCCCATATCCATTTCCAATGCAAAGTTCCAACAAACGATTCATAATTAAATTCTTCAGATTGAATAAAATTCTGATTGATTAAAAGTAAATTTTTCATTTTGGAATTACCCTTCCTCTTGCTCCAATTGTTTTTGGCTCATTAATTGAACCATCGAGATTTAGAACAGCTTTACTTGTTCTATTACTAGCACTAAATACTTCTATATGGTCTTTATGTTGGCTATCTAAATAGAATAAATCTCCTTTTTTAATTACACCAATATTTATATTTGATTTATACACTGATGAACCTTTGATGCTTAAACTAGTTTTAGTTGAATTACTACCAAGCATTCCTCCAAAATTATTTAATTCAAAGAACTTACCCATATTAGCAACACCACCAGCATTTGGAGTGTACCCAGCCATAGTTGTGATGTTATCACTCGGACTAGCAATATACTCAGGCGTTACAATCACTCCACCCTGCAAATTCGCATCACTAGTTATTGGTGTAGTAATTGGTTGAGTTTGTGAATTAACCAAACCTTGATTAGAATTAGCACTAGGATTTACATAAACAGGAGCAGGAACTATAGAATTTTGCCCATTTTGTGCATTAACTCCTTGATTAGGTGTTGAAATTACACCATTCCCCATATTATGTCCCTGATGATTAATATCAGGATTTATCATAATATAATCATTACGATTGACGGCAAGATTAGCATTTATCGGTAGCATTGCGGTTGGTGTGCCTATTCCGCTAGTTCCAGCTATGCTATATCTATCTTGAGATTGTACATCATTTCCCCAACTTGCATTATTTATATTATTTGAGTTATTCAAATTATTTATTGGTTGTTGTCTTTGCTGTAAGGCTTGCTGTGTGCGTTGAGCACCCTCTGCTCTAGCTAAATCAACTCTTGCCTGAAAATTCGCTTCATATTGAGCCTGTAAATATTGTCTTGCTTGCGGGTCAGTTGCATTATTCATTTGATGAATTATCATCATGCTTTGATTATCTAATGCGGTTTCTGCTTGCGATTTACCACTAAATTTATGCTTAAAAAAGTTGCTAATTCCATTTACAATATCTGAACCACTGATTACATGCCGATTAGCTGAATTATTATATCTATTTTGATTATAGCGATTTGGATTGTTTACATCTCGAAATATTTCACTTAGCGAACGCCTTGGTTGATTACTATTATTTAAACTTCCGCTATAATTATTACGGCAACCTATGCCTGTTTCTCGGCATCTTTTTTGCTGTTGTTGAATGCTTGCTACTGTACCTAAAGCTAAAACGCTACCAGCAGTATATGCTAATGGTCTTACTCCGCTTTGAGCTTGTGTTGGTGCTGTATGTAAACTTATGCTTAAAATTAAGCATAGATGTAAGCAGATAGATATTATTCTTGTAATTTTTCTTATACTATTTTTCATGTAGTTTCTATTTATTACTTATTTATTTTTCTTATCATCATCTTCATTAATCATTTTTTGATTAATTTGAGAGTTAAGGCTGTACGATGCCATGGATAAAAAAGCATTATATTGTAACTCCGCACTACTAGAAGCTTTGCAATCAATTGTGTTACATTGGCTATTAATATCAATTTTAGGTTTAATAATTTTTTGTGTATAAGCTTTTGCTATTTGAGCCTGTTCTTTATCTAAATTATCTTTATTTAATGTGTTTGCGATATTTATGTCTTTATTTTCTAAATCTTTATCTACTACTTTACATAATCCTGCTGATTTTTCTTCTTTCGAGCAGTATGTATCATGAATACTGATAGATGTTTGATTTTCATCAATTTTTGCATCAGCTGTAATTGATGCAGAGTATTTTTGCATATCAATAAAATTATTTACTTCGCTTAACTCTTTTCTTAACAAAACTTCTTTACTTTTATTTAATGATATACATTGTGTAGAAAGTGGTTGCCCAGTTTGCATACCATAATTTACTAGAGTTTTAGCAATTCTTTGGCTTTGTTCAATTACATTAATCGATTCAGACAATGTTTTATTCGCTTGATTTGCCATAGTTACAATTCGATTTGCACTAACTGCAGCTTGTTTTATGCTGATAGCTAATGCATATGATTCGCCAAGTAATATTTTATAAAATGCAATAATTGCTGAGAAAACAACAGCATGTGCGGAATAAGGAACAAATATTCCACAACATAAAATGGTATAGCTTATTAAAAACTTATAAAATTTATAAGATTTGATTTTTTTGTAATTCATAAATATATATTATTTTTTAAACCAATCAAAGCTAAACCAAGATGAATCATTTCCATTACCTGATTTATTGCCATTACTGTCATTTGTAGCTGATTTAACATTTGTTCCTGAAATGATGTTGCCATTTTGAACTATGACGCCATTTTGGATATTAACATTGTAAGAGCCTTGGCTAATGCTATTAGTAATTTGTGCATTTTGTGTTTCTAATGCTTGCCTGCGGTTTAACAAGTTTTGATGTTCTTGCCTTAAAGTTTCACAGTTATTATTTCCACCATTATTTGCAATATTATTGCCATTCATGCAATTGTTATATGCCTGTTCTGCTTGAGTAATCCTTGGATTTAAGGAGATAATCTCTTGGTAGTTTCTTTGCATTTGTAAATTTGCACTGTTTAAATTATTCATATTAGTATATAAAGTATTACTAACCTGCCCGCCTGAATTAATATTATTTGTTAAGTTATTATTAGAATTAGCACCATTTTCCACAGGAGCTTGTGCAAAGTTAAAAGCATTTGCTTCAACCATTATCGTTTCAGATGCTTTTGGTGCAAGGTATTCATTGCCTAGGTCTTTATCAATTGAACTCAAACCATTTTGAACCATGCCATTAATTAAACCATTACCATCAGTTAATCCTTGTAAGCCATTAATCTTACCTATGGCTTGATTAATTGGGTCAGCAATCATGCTACTAGCTTTTTTAATTGCTCTACACACTTTCTTTTGAGCAAATTGGATTACTGCTTGAGTAGCGGCACTGATAATACTTGCAATACTTGGAATAGTAAAAGATAAATCAAAAATTGACATTAAGCCTGTAAAGCAATCGCCATCAAATAATTCTTCAACTGGTGGTGCAACAGCTGCAATTTCAAGATGTATTTTAGATGCCATTTTTATTGATGCACCAAGCGAGCCATTTTCTGCCGTAGCACATTTTTGGGCTTCTAGTTCTAATGTTTTACTGATAACTGATGAGGTTGGATTAGTTGATTCAGAGCTTTTAAGACCAAGAAAATTGGCAAGTGTGCTAAGTGTTCCTTCTTCATTTGGTGCATCTTCAGCTACTACGCTTGTTCCTGCTGCTATGGTTATACCAATTACTAATCCAGCTATAAGTTTTTTATCAATAATTTTATTATCTAATTTATTTAATCTTTGGTGGCAAACGCTATATATTTTCTTTACTTTTGTTTTTATAGATGGCATTTTTATACTTACATATTGATACAGTTTTAATATATGAATTATGCCATAAAATTAAATTTAATAAAAAAAATATGCATGTTTTTACCAAATATAAATTGGTAAATTTTATTAGGGTAACCATATATTCTT